>NZ_JBVAYM010000006.1:0-111659 GCF_055420025.1 Traorella sp. mt218 | reverse complement strand
AATCGGACAAATTTGGAAGCTTGACAAAAAATATGTAGCATTTTATGTAGAAATATGTCTATATATAAATAAGCAGGAGGGAAAGAAATGGATAATAGAAATGAGGAAATCATGTGCTACATAGCAAAGATGTATAAAGAAATCAAGCAGGAGGTCGCTGAAGGCAAACGTAAAATGCCGAATAATTATGTATTGGACAGCGGTGTCGAATTTATAAGATATATCGATCAGCTGGTCGAATTGCTGCCGCCTGAATATGAAAGGATCATACGCAATGATTATTTAAATGAAAGAAATAAAAAATGGTGGCAGGAGTATTTTAAGAAGAGCACTTATTATCGAAGAAAATCTGAAGCAGTTGAAGCATTTGTTGATTGCGTAACGCTCTAAATAGTGTTAAAATATCCTTGTAGAATTTTTCTTATTTTACATAATACCATAGGAGGATGATTTATGTTAAAAGGTATTGCTGCTTCTGCCGGTTATGCAATTGCAAGGGTTTACAAGCTTGAACAACCGGTAGTAACGATCGAAAAAAAGGAAGGAATCGAGCCGTCAGCAGAAATTGCAAAGTTTAATGCTGCACTCTCTAAGACAAAGGCGGATATCGAGGCAATCAAGGCTCAGGCAGAAGGCAAGCTTTCTGATGAAGAATTAGCTGTGTTTGATGCTCATTTAATGATGGCCTCTGATCCTGATTTTGAAGGTCAGATCAAAGCCATGATCGAAAATGATCATGTTAATGCTGAATATGCAGCTGACACTGTGGCCGCAAATACGATTGCCATGTTTGAATCTATGGATAACGATTATTTCAAAGAAAGAGCGGCTGATGTAAAGGATGTTACTTTCAGGTTAAAGTGTAATTTACTTGGTGTCTTAATTCCAAATCTTTCTTTGGTTGATGAGGATTCTATTATCGTTGCTCATGATTTGACTCCTTCAGATACCGCCCAGCTGAATGAACATGCAAAGGGATTTGCGACAGCTATCGGTGGCAGGACAAGTCATTCTGCAATCATGGCACGTTCTTTGGAAATTCCTGCTGTTGTTGGCTGTGCAGGTGTGATGGAAGCATGCCAGCATGGAGATTTGATGATTCTGGATGCTGTAAATGGTGAAGTAATCGTAAATCCTGATGAAGCTACGGTTAAAGAATATGAAGCTAAGGCAAAGGCTTATAAGGAAGAAAAAGAAGCCTTGAAAGTATTGCTTCATGCAGATACGATCACGCTTGACGGACATCAGGTTGAGCTTGCAGGAAATATTGGAACACCAAAGGATGTTGAAGGTGTCATTAATAACGGCGGTGAAGGTGTAGGTCTGTATCGTACAGAATTCTTATACATGAATTCACAGGCATTCCCTACTGAAGATGAACAGTTTGAGGCTTATAAGACCGTTCTTGAAGGAATGAACGGTAAAAAGGTCGTTGTTCGTACATTGGATATTGGTGGAGATAAGAAGCTTTCTTATTTCACATTCCCTGAAGAAATGAATCCGTTCCTTGGCTATCGTGCTATTCGTTTATGCTTAGATAGAAAAGATATCTTCAGGACACAGTTGAGAGCTTTGATCCGTGCTTCTAAATACGGTAAGCTTTGCATCATGTTCCCGATGATTGCGACATTGGATGAATTTAGAGAAGCTAAAGCTTTATTTGAAGAAGAAAAGGCTAATTTGATTGCTGAAGGTGTTGAAGTAAGTGACAGCATAGAAGTAGGTATGATGGTTGAAATTCCTGCTGCTGCGGTTAATGCTGATAACTTTGCCAAAGAGGCAGACTTCTTCTCTATCGGTACAAATGACTTAGTCCAGTATTCAATGGCTGCTGACCGCATGAGCGAAAAAGTTTCTTATCTGTATCAGCCATTAAATCCATCACTGTTGCGTTTGATCAAGATGACGATCGATGGTGCTCATAAGAATGGACGCTGGGTAGGTATGTGCGGTGAAATGGCCGGAGATGCCATGGCTGCTCCTGTACTTCTGGGATTAGGTCTTGATGAGTTCTCAATGAGTGCTACTTCCATTCTTCCAGCTCGTAAAATGATCAATTCATTAAAGAAATCTGAAATGGAAGAGCTGGCAAATAAGGCACTTACATTAGCAACTTCAGAAGAAGTGATACAGTTAATCAAAGATACATTAAATAAATAGTCAAAAAAAGGTTTGGAACAAATTTCCAAACCTTTTTTTATGTCTTATTGAAGATAGGCAAGGATCAGCTTAACCGCTGATTCGATCGCCTGCATATGGGTTCTCTCCATTCCGTGGCTTGCCGCAACCCCCGGTCCGATAAGAGCTCCTTTGATATTGTTGCCGCCACTTAATGCAGCACCGACATCGCTTCCGTAGAACGGATAGATATCAACGGCAAACTGGCATTTTTCTTTTTTTGCCAATTCAATGAGCCGTCCGACCATATCATAATCATAAGGTCCTCCGGAATCCTTGGCACAAATGCTGACATCATATTCACTGCATGAAAGATCCGCTCCGATGCAGCCCATGTCGCAGGCCAGAAGTTCAGATATTTCAGGCAGGTTTGCTGCTCCATGACCGACTTCTTCATAAGTCGTAACTATAAAATAGGTATCATGGGCAGGAACGATTTGATTTTCCTTGATCAAATTTAAAATTTCGAAAAGGATGCAGACGCTGATTTTATCATCCAGAAAACGGCTTTTGATAAATCCGCTTTCGGTAATCGTTGTTTTTGGATCAATGGCGATGATATCACCATTCATAATGCCCAGCTTTTCCACATCTTTTTTGCTTTTAACGATTTCATCGATCTTGACGACCATGGCATCGGTCGTACGTGGGGCTGTATTTGCTTCTTTAAATACATGGACAGCCGGAGTTGCGGAGAGGATCGTTCCTGTATATGTTTTACCGCTGCGAGTTATGATACGGCAATATTCGCCATCCAGCGTTGGCATTGATGGACCGCCGATATTTGTGAAACGAAGGGTTCCATCTGCGTTGATCGAGCGTACCATTAATCCTAACGTATCTGTATGCGCACTGATACCGACTTTATGATCATGGTCTTTACCGGTAACTAAGATATGTAAGTTTCCTTTTTGATTACGGCTTGTTTCAAAGCCTAAACCATTCGCTTCTTTTTCTAAAAAATCAATGGCATGTTTCGTAAATCCACTTGGGGAATCGATAGCGAAGAGCTGATATGCAAATTTTTTAAATCTTTCCTGATCCATACTATTTCCTTTCTATGACGACCTGATCTTGTCCGTCAATTTCCTTTATTTGTACTTTTATATTTTCATCCAGCGAGCTGGGAATATTCTTACCGACATAATCGGCTCGAATCGGCAGCTCACGATGACCGCGATCTACGAGTACGGCCAGCTGGACCTCCTTGGCCCTTCCAAAATGCAAGACACCTTCAAGTGCTGCACGGACCGTACGTCCTTTAAACAAAACATCATCGACCAGAACCACCTTTTTATCGGCAACCGAAAAAGTGATTTCAGGCAGCGGCTGCTTCTTATCCAGATCATCCCGCCAGGCTTTTATATCCAGCGGATAAACATCCACCTTTTTACCTTCCACCTTTTCAATAAAAGAGGCAATACGGTGAGCCAGATATTCGCCTCTGGTTTTGATGCCAACCAGAACAAGATTATCAACACCTTTATTTCTTTCAATGATTTCATGCGACATACGGGTCAAAGAGCGTCGCATTCCATCTTCATCCAAGATCATTTTCTCTTCCATAAAAACTCCTTTTTTGATAGTGATATTATACTTCATATGATCTAAAAAATTAATAGAAAATTATGAAAAACTTTATATCAAACATGCTTGACATAAATATATAATAGATGTATCATTTATAAATCGATTAACATTTAATCGGTTAACTAAAAAAGGAGCGTTATGGAACCTAAGGAAATTGTGAAATCTATTACTATGTTTAATCGAATGCACCGCTGGCAAACTCGTAAGATCATGGAAAGCGAGGGCCTTTTTTATGGACAGCTGCCTATTTTGGAGACAGTCAGAACCAAAGGCTGTTGTACCCAAAGAGAAATAGCCACGGCTTTGAATGTAACACCGCCAAGTGTTGCGACAAGTGTCAAACGCCTTGTGAAAAAAGGATATTTGGCGAAAAAAACAGATGAAAAAGATCAGCGGAGTACCTTGATTACGATTACTGAAAGCGGCAATCTGAAAACACAGGCTTGCCGGAAAAAATTTGATGAAATGGATGAGAGGATATTTGATGCATTAAGCGATCAGGAATGTGAGGGGCTTGCACATATTCTTGATAAGCTGAATGCTTCGATGAGAAAGGAGAATGAAGATGATTAAAACATTAAAACCTTATCTAAAAGGCTATGGGAAGTATGCTTTGATATGTATGCTGGCCATGATCACTGAGGCAGTGTTGGAAATGATGCTTCCTTTTATGATGTCTAAGATCGTCGATGTGGGTGTAGCCAACAAAGATCTGAGCTATGTATTAAAAATCGGTGGTATCATGCTGCTCATGTCATTGATTTCACTGATAGCAGGAGCGATTGGTTCAAGATTCAGTTCTGTAGCCGGCATGGGGTTCGGCAGTCAGCTGAGAAAGGCTTTGTTTGACAAGATTCAGACATTTTCTTTCTCAAATATCGATCACTTTTCAACGGCATCGCTTGTGACCCGTTCGACAGCTGATGTCAATAATATTCAAAATATGTTCATGATGCTGAATCGTATGGCAATCAGAAGCCCGATCATGTTTTTTACAGCTATGATATTAGCTACCAGCATCAATGCAGAGCTGGTGATGATTTTTTTAGTGGTCGTTCCGATTTTGGGAATTGCTTTATTTATGATCGTTAAGCTTTCTTTTCCAAGATTTGAAGCGATGCTGTATAAATATGATGGCTTGAATGCTTCTACGCAGGAAAACTTAACAGCGATACGTGTTGTAAAGGCCTTTGTACGAAGTGCATATGAAAAGGCAAAATTCAAGTTGAGTAATGATGCTTTGATGGAGGCAAGCATCAAGGCTGAAAAGATTATTATCTTCAATATGCCGGTCATGCAGCTTTCAACTTATACGTGTGTGATTCTGATTCTCTGGTTCGGAGGCGGACTGGTCATGGATGGCAAAATGCTGACAGGAGAGCTGATGAGCTTTATTACTTATATCAATCAGATCTTAATGTCAATGATGATGTTAAGCATGATCTTTGTCAATGTACTTATTTCCAGTGCTTCTTTAAAGAGAATCGTGGAGGTCTTGGATGAGGATATTGATATCAAGGACAGTGAGTCAAGCAGTGCTTTTCCGATCCAGAATGGAAGCATCGAATTTAAGAATGTCAGCTTTTCATACAAGAATGATGTACATTCACTGGTACTTGAAAATATCAATGTCAAGATCGCAGCAGGAGAAACGATCGGGATCATTGGCGGTACAGGTTCCAGTAAGTCTACTTTCGTTCAGCTGATTCCGCGTTTATATGATGTAACGGAAGGAAGCGTACTGATCGATGGCAGAAATGTCAAAGATATCCAGGTTGAAACCTTAAGAAATTCTGTCAGCATGGTTCTTCAGAAAAACGTGCTTTTCAGCGGTACGATCTTAGAAAACTTACGTTGGGGCGATCAGGAAGCGACAAAGGAACAGTGCATCGAAGCCTGTAAGGTAGCAAATGCGCATAGCTTTATCATGGATTTCCCGGATGGTTATGATACTTATATCGAACAGGGCGGTACAAATGTATCCGGTGGACAGAAACAGCGTCTGTGTATTGCCAGGGCGCTTCTGAAACATCCGAAGATCTTGATCTTAGATGATTCAACGAGTGCGGTAGATACGGCAACAGATGCCAGCATCCGTAAAGAATTAAAAGAAAACTTAAAGGGGATGACAACGATCATCATTGCCCAAAGAATTTCTTCTGTACAGGATGCAGATCGTATCTTTGTGTTTGATGAAGGAAGAATTAATGATATTGGAACACATGAAGAGCTTCTTGAAAGAAATCCGATCTATCAGGAAGTATATCATTCTCAAATGAAAGGAGTGGTGAGCGAATGAGTAAGAAACCTTATAATCCATTCCAGACGCTTATGCGTGTGATGTCATATATGGCTAAAAATAAGCTTCAGCTGCTTTTGGTTGTCATTTTGGTCATCTTGTGCAGTGGTGCACAGGTTGCCGGAAACTATTATTTGAAGCCTATTATCAATGATTACATTGCACCAATGATCGGTGTAGCGAAAGAGAATCGTGTTTATGACGGCTTGATCTTTGTTCTTACTCAGCTTGTCATCATTTATGTCGTTGGTGTATTGTCAGGTTATGCATATAAATATATCATGATGAATTTGTCGAATCGGGCATTAAATGAGATGCGTAAGGATCTTTTCAATAAAATGCAGGATCTTCCGATCAAGTATTATGACACGCACCAGCATGGTGATATCATGTCTTGTTATACCAATGATATTGATACGATACGTGAAGCGATGAGCGAAGGCTTTACTGCCGTGGTATCAAGTGCAGTCAGCATAGTCGGTAACTTTACGATGATGCTGATCTTATCACCGTTTTTGACGCTCTTTATCATTGCCATGTCATTCTTAATGGTATTGATCGTCAAAAAATTCGGAAGCCTGAGCAGCAAGTATTTCCAAAAACAACAGAAAAGCATGGGCCGTGTTAACGGTTATATCGAAGAAATGTTTGAAGGCGTCAAGGTCGTAAAAGTATTCAATCATGAAGAAAAGGTATGTGAAGACTTTGAAAAGCTCAATGAAGAGCTTCGTGATGCAGCCATTGAAGCAAATACGTATGCTTCGATCATCATGCCGATCATGGGAAATCTTTCTTATGTAACGTATGCCGTCATCGCTTCTTTAGGTGCCTTCCAGGTTATTAACGGAATGCTGGACATTGGTTCACTGGCCAGCTTCTTGCAGTACACACGAAGCTTCTCAATGCCGATTACCAACCTATCACAGCAGTTTAATTCCATCTTTAGAGCATTAGCGGGAGCTGAGCGTATCTTTGCTTTGATTGACGAAAAGAGCGAGGTCAATGATGGTAAGGTAACATTGGTAAATGTTAAAGAAGAAAATGGCAAGCTTGTTGAATGTGAAGAAAGAACAGGACATTGGGCATGGAAGCATCCGCATGGTGATACTTTTGAACTGGTTCCTTTACAGGGAGATGTTCGCTTCCATGATGTCGTATTCGGATATGAAGAAAATAAAGTGATTTTGAAACATATCAATCTGTTTGCGAAACCGGGTCAAAAAATTGCTTTTGTCGGCAGTACAGGAGCAGGTAAGACAACGATTACGAATCTGATCAACCGCTTCTATGATGTCAATCACGGACAGATCACTTATGATGGCATCGATATCAAGCTGATCAGAAAAGAAGATCTGCGCCGCTCGTTGGCAATGGTGCTGCAGGATACGCACTTATTTACAACAACGGTCAGAGAAAATATCCGTTATGGAAAATTGGATGCGACAGATGAAGAGGTCATAGCTGCTGCTAAGCTGGCAAATGCACATTCCTTCATTAAGCACCTGCCTCAAGGCTATGATACAGTTATCAGTGGTGACGGTGCGAACCTTTCCCAGGGTCAGCGACAGCTGTTGGCAATTGCCAGAGCTGCTATTGCAGATCCGCCGGTATTGATCCTTGATGAAGCGACTTCAAGCATCGATACGCGTACGGAAGCATTGATTCAGGATGGTATGGATCGTCTGATGACGGGAAGAACCGTTTTTGTAATTGCCCACCGACTTTCTACGGTACGTAATTCAAATGCCATACTGGTATTGGAGCATGGTGAGATCATCGAACGTGGCAACCACGAAGAATTACTGGCTCAGAAAGGTAAATATTATGAGCTTTGTACAGGTATAACGGAGCTGTCATAATTTGAAATGAAGACATAAGAAGCAGCAAGGACTGCTTCTTTCTTTGAAAAAATGCATAGAATAAGAATAATTCCTAAAAAAGAATAAATTTATTAAAGAAAATATATCTTTTGAATGGAATTTATTTGAAAAATAATATATACTTATCTTGGAGGTACTTTTTATGGAAGAAGTATTAAAAATCGTAGAAGATGAAACGCTGACTTATCATCAGCAACTGCTGGCCTTGGCACGCCTTGCAGAAAGCTTTGATCATACGATCAAATTATCAGATGAACTTGTAAAAGCCAAAGAAGAAGGAATCATATGTGATTTGGGAGAAGGAAACCTTCCGTATCGCCCTCGTTATATCATTCCGGATTATCAGAAATTTATCAATGAAGGAAGCTCTTTTCTTCAGCTTGATCCGCCAAATGATTTATGGGAGGCTTGTAATAATTTACTGATCATGTATCGTCATGTTCCTTCCGTAACATCCTTTCCTGTATTTTTGGGAGAATTAGATACGCTTTTGGAACCGTTCACTTTGAAGCTTCCAAGAGAAGAAGCAAAGAAATGTCTGCGTCTTTTTCTTTTGAATATTGACCGCACATTGACAGATTCTTTTGTTCATGCCGATATCGGTCCGAAGGATAGCGTAACAGGCCGTCTGATTTTGGAATTAACTGAAGAAATGCAATTGGCAATTCCAAATCTGACCTTGAAATATGATCCTGACCTGACAAGTGATGATTTTGCGGAAAGATGTGCTGTATGCATGATGAAGACAGCCAAACCGTCTTTTGCCAACCATCGTATGTTTGTCAGCGAATGGGGAGAAGATTATGCGATTGCCAGCTGTTATAACGGACTTCGCATGGCTGGCGGAGGATATACGCTTGCACGCTTGCGTTTATATGAAATGAGCCTGAAGGCAGGCAGTGTTGATGAATTTTTAAATAAGACATTGCCTTATTACTGTGATCTGATGTGGAACATGATGAATGACCGTATCTGTTTCATCGTTGAAAAGAGTGCATTCTTTAAATCAAATTTCTTAGCTACCGAAGGCTTTGTAAAGCAGGAAAACTTTACAGGAATGTTCGGTATGGTCGGTCTTGCGGAATGTGTCAATCACCTTTTGGGCATTGATGATCCGAAGAAGGGCTTTGGCAATAATGATGAGGCAGATCAGTTAGGTGTCAAGATCGTGCAGAAGATCGAAGAATTTGTCAATTCAAGAGAAGCTAAATATTGTGAATCAACGAATAACCGTTATCGTTTGCATGCACAGGTCGGTCTGGACAGTGATGGACGTGAAAATTCTCCGGGCTGCCGTATCCCGATCGGCTGTGAACCGGAAATGTATAAGCAGATCGCACATTCGACCTTATTCCACAAATATTTCCCGACAGGTATCGGTGATATCTTTAAATATGAGGAAACATGGTTAAAGACGCCGATGGCACTGGTAGATATCATAAAGGGAGCTCTTGCGGCTGGTATGCGTTATTATTCCGGTTATCTGGCAAATAATGATGTTGTCAGAGTGACGGGTTATCTTGTGAAGAAGAGCGAGCTTGAAAAGCTGGATAAGAAAAAACAGTCATTGAATAATGTAAGTGTATTTGGCAAGGGTGCCAGAGATTATTCAAATGCACTGGATCGAAGGGTACATGAAAGCGCCCGTTAATAAGATCATCCCTTTTTCCAATGTTGATGGTCCGGGTAATCGGACGAGCATCTTCTTTCAGGGCTGTTCTTTTAAGTGCTGGTATTGTCACAATCCTGAAACGATCCATAGCTGCAATCATTGCGGGGATTGTGTCGCAGGCTGTCCTGTACACGCTTTAAGCATCCAGGAAGGTAAGGTAGTGTGGGACAAGCAAAAATGCGTCCAGTGTGATTTATGCATCCATACCTGCAAGAGGATGGCTTCGCCTAAGATCGAGGATCTGGAGGTCAGCGAATTGGTGGCAAGGATCGCACCGATGAAACCATTTATTCGCGGTATTACGGTAAGTGGCGGTGAATGCATGCTTCATGCGAAATATCTGGAAGAACTGTTCAGGGAAGTAAAGAAGATGGGATTGACCTGTCTGATCGATTCAAATGGTTCTATCGACTTTTCCCGACATTTATCATTGATGGAGCTCTGTGACGGTGTCATGTTGGATGTGAAAGCATATGATCCTGAATTTCATTTAGCGTTGTGTGATCATTCGAATGACCGTGTCTTACAGAATTTGCATTATCTTTTGGAAACAGATAAATTGCAAGAGGTCCGTACAGTGATCTTGCCGAGATATCCGAAGGAAAATTTAGATACAGTTACACATGTGGCCCGTATCATCCAGGATCGCTGTGATTATAAATTGCTTCGCTATCGTCCTTTTGGTGTTCGTGAAGATGCCCTTGAGAAAATGGGACATGATATAGCCAGTGAAGAGGAATGTGAGGCATTGAAGAAAAAGGCTGTTGAATTAGGTGCCATTCATACAATTATCGTTTAAAGATGGAATTTTTTCCATCTTTTTTATTATAAGGTATATACATCATAACTAAGAAAAACTTCTTAATCTTGATGATTCAGGATATAATTCAACTGTAAGTACAGGAGGAAATGCAGATGAACAAACAGATGTATATAAAATTAAATAATGGTGTTGAAATGCCAATGGCGGGTATTGGTACATTTCTTTTGAGTCCGGATGAAGCCGAAGCTTCAGTGGTGAGTGCTTTGGAAAATGGTTATCGTTTGATTGATACGGCCAATGCTTATGTTAATGAGAAAGCTGTTGGAAGAGGAATGAGGAAATCCGGTGTCGATCGGAAAGAAATCTTTTTGGAAACTAAGTTATGGCCATCGTTTTATGAACAGGAGGATGCTGTCGAAAAAACATTGGAACGTTTGAATACCGATTATATTGATTTGCTGTTGATTCATCAGCCGGCGGGCAATTATATCGCTAGTTATCGTTTAATGGAAAAAGCCTATAAAGAGGGTAAGGTAAGAGCTATCGGGTTATCTAACTTTACTAAGGAACAGATTCAGGAAATTTTAAATATTTGTGAGATCAAACCGTCTGTTTTACAAACAGAAATTCATCCTTATTCACAAGAGAAGGAGTTAAAAGATTTCTTATCTAAGGAAGATATTGCGATTCAGGCATGGTATCCGCTTGGGCATGGTGATAAGGCATTGCTTCAGGAAGAAGTATTTACAAGGCTTGCGAAAAAATATCATAAGAGCAATGCGCAAATCATTCTTCGCTGGCATTTGCAGGAGGGAAATATCGTGATTCCGGGTTCGAAGAATCCTGATCATATCCGTGATAATTTTGATCTGTTTGACTTTGCATTGGATGATGATGAAATGGCTGATATCGCAGCACTTAATAAGGATAAGCGTTATTATACGAGTACGCCTGAGCTTCTGAAGAGCTATGCGGAAATGGTGCCGCCGGTTGATGAACAAAAATAAAATTATTGTTAAAAGGGGTCTTTTTTAGAAGGCCTTTTTATTTTAGAAAGTGAAAGATTTGAAATTAAATGATTTATAAATCATTTGTTACTGAAAATGCAAGTAAACTAAAATATATCATTAAAATACATGTAAACGCTTTAATATTCATTGACAAAGACACTAAAAAAGGTTATTATTCAAATAGAAAGGAAACTTTTATAGGAGGATCAAATGAAAAAATTATTAAAAGTTGCTTTAGCTGCCATGATGTCTGTTGGTTTAGTCGCATGTACTGGCAACGGCGAAGGCGGTGACACAGATCAAATTTCTGTTGGTTTCGTAACTGATACAGGCGGAATCAATGACAAGTCTTTCAACCAAACGAGTTACAAGGGAATTCAGGATTTTTACGATGAAATGGGATATACTGAAGCTCCGAAGTATATCGAATCAAAAGCTGATGCTGATTATGTACCAAACTTATCAACATTTGCGGATGAAGAAGCAGATCTGATCGTAGCTGCCGGATATAAGTTCGATACAGCTATTCAGACGATGGCTGAAACTTATCCAAACCAGAAGATGTTGGTTATTGATGTTAACTGGCTGGATGCTGACAAATATACGAATGTCATGCAGGTAGGCTTTACAGAACATGAAGGATCATTCCTTGTAGGTGTTGTTGCGGCTTTAAAGGCTCAGGAATTAGGTGAAGACACTGTTGGTTATATCACCGGTGGTGACAGTGCATCAATGCTGAGATTCTATGCCGGATATCAGGCAGGTGTTTGGGCTGTTGATCCAAACATGAAGGTTTTATTCGATAATGCTAACTCTTTCGATAACATTGCTTTAGGTAAGACATTGGCTGAAAAGCAGTTTGCTGAATGTTCAGTTATCTTCCATGCTGCTGGTGGAGTTGGAAACGGTGTTATTGAGGCTGCCAAAGAGGCTACATTGGCCGGAAACCAGAAATGGGTCATCGGTGTTGACAGCGATCAGTACGAACAGGGATTCTATGATGATGATAAGACTCAGTCTGTCATTCTGACTTCTATGATGAAACGTGTTGATACAGCTGCTTATGATGCATGTAAAGCAGTAGCAGACGGTACATTCAAAGGTGGTATCTACACTTATTCATTAGCAAATAATGGTGTCGGATTACCTGATGAAAACCCTAACCTGTCAGAAGAAGTCCTGAATACGGTAGAAGAGTATAAGCAGAAGGTTCTTGATGGTGAGATTACTGTCAGCGATACTCCGGTTACAAACGCAGATAATCCTAATACCAGCTTTACAGGTGCAACTTCTCAGGAATAAGCATTGAATAGCGTATTATAAAAAAGGCGGCAGGATCAGAGATAAAA
Source organism: Traorella sp. mt218 (assembly GCF_055420025.1). Classification (NCBI taxonomy): domain Bacteria; kingdom Bacillati; phylum Bacillota; class Erysipelotrichia; order Erysipelotrichales; family Erysipelotrichaceae; genus Traorella; species Traorella sp. mt218. The sequence continues at coordinate 98,918 of NZ_JBVAYM010000006.1, read as the reverse complement.
ATGATCAAGCCGTCTTTTATTATCATTTCAAAATTAACGAATCGGACAGAAATAAAATAAAAGTTTCTTTATATACATATCATTAAATGATATAATAATAAAAAAGCAGGAGGAAAAAAAGAATGGCCTATGCAATAGAAATGCTGAATATTACTAAGGATTTTCCGGGTATTCGCGCAAATGATAATGTAACGCTGCGTGTTGAAGAAAACACCGTGCATGCATTGCTGGGTGAAAATGGTGCTGGAAAATCGACGATCATGTCAATTTTATTCGGTCTGTATCAGCCAACTTCGGGAACGATCAAAGTTAAGGGGAAAGAGGTTGTGATCAGCGATCCTAATGTTGCCAACCAGTTAGGTATAGGAATGGTTCATCAGCACTTTAAGCTGGTTGAATGTTTTACGGTAACGGAAAATATTATATTAGGAGCTGAACCGAAGGGAAAATTCGGAACGATCGACATGAAAAAGGCTGCGGCCCGTGTCAAAGAATTGAGTGAATTATATGGTTTAAATGTTGATCCATATGCGAAGATCCGTGATATTTCCGTAGGGATGCAGCAGCGTGTGGAAATTTTGAAGATGTTGTACCGCAATGCAGATATCCTCATCTTTGATGAACCGACGGCGGTTTTAACACCACAGGAAATTCATGAACTGATGCATATCATGCGTAATCTTGTCAAAGAGGGAAAAACAATTCTTTTGATTACACATAAGTTAAAGGAAATCAAAGAAGCAGCAGATAAATGTACGGTTTTAAGAAAAGGAAAATGTATCGGAACAATAGATGTCAAGACGACTTCTGAAGAAGAGATGGCCAGAATGATGGTTGGCCGTGATGTCAGCTTTGCCGTTGAAAAGGGTGAAGCACATCCAAAGGAAAAGGTTCTGGAGATCAAGGATCTTTGTGTGAAAAATGTGAAAGGCCTGATGGCTGTTAAGAATTTCAGCCTGGATGTGCGAGCAGGTGAAATCGTCGGACTTGCCGGTATTGACGGAAATGGCCAGACGGAGCTTGTTTATGCATTGACAGGTCTATGTAAGGCTGAGAGCGGTCAAGTTATTTTGAAAGGAAAAGATATATTAAAGCTTCCTATCAAGAAACGATTGGATTCGGGAATGGCACATGTACCGGAGGATCGTCATAAGCATGGATTGGTTTTGGATTTTACGTTAAAAGAAAATTTTGTCATACATTATTATGATCGTGAACCTTTTTCTAAGCATGGTATCCTGCAGAAAAATGAAATCGATCAATATGCGGATAAGCTGATCGAACAGTTTGATGTGCGCAGCGGTCAAGGTAAGGATACTATCGTGCGAAGCATGTCAGGTGGTAATCAGCAGAAAGCGATCATAGCTCGTGAAATTGATCGTTCCAGTGATTTGCTGCTGGTCGTTCAGCCGACGCGTGGTTTGGATGTCGGTGCCATTGAGTATATTCATAAACGAATCGTTGAAGAAAGAGATAAAGGGAAGGCGGTTCTGTTAGTATCATTTGAACTTGATGAAATCATGAATCTGTCGGATCGTATTGCTGTTATTCATGATGGAGAGCTGAGTGGCTTGGTATATCAGAAAGATGTAGATGAAAACGTATTGGGTCTGATGATGGCTGGTTCGTTGAAGAGAGTGGAGGCAGTAGTATGAAATCTAAACTGAAGGTTACAACAAAACGTAAAGACAGCGGTGAGAAAAAGCATAGTCATTTAACAATTTCATTGATTGCTGTTGCTGTGGGTCTTATATTTGCCTTTCTTCTTACTATCCTTACCGGAAGAAGTCCATTTGATTTGCTGACAGCACTTGTTCGTTCGATGACAGGCTTTAACTTACAGAATCTTGGTTCTTTCAATATCATGTATGTATTGAACTGGTTCTTAAATGCAGTGCCGATCATCATGACCGGTTTATCTGTGGCTTTTGCTTATCGTACAGGTTTGTTCAATATTGGTGGTGAAGGTCAGATCATTGCCGGAAGTACGGCAGCGGCAGCGGTCGCATTGTTGGTTAAATTGCCGCCGATCATTCATCCGATTGCCTGTATCCTGGCAGCGGCAGCAGCCGGTGCGCTTTGGGGATTCTTGCCGGGCTTTCTAAAGGCTTATCGTGGTATCAATGAGGTCGTTATCTGTATCATGATGAATTACTGTGGTATGTATGCCTGTGCATGGTTTACAAAAGTCTTTTTGCCGATCGATCCGAATACGAACGATCGTACGATTGCGATCATGGAAAGCGCTGAATTGAAACAGGTGTTTTCTAATTCGACTTCACAGTTTAACTGGGGCTTTATCGTTGCCCTTCTGGCTGTCGTCTTATTTTGGTTCGTGATTGAAAAGACGACCTTTGGATACAGCCTGCGTGCTACCGGTTTTAATAAGGAAGCGGCTCGCTTTGCAGGTATGAAAGTTGAGAGAAATATCACGATGTCGATGATGATTTCAGGTGCACTTACGGGAATTGCCGGAGCGCTGCTGATTCTTGGAATTTATCGTTATGGACGAATCTTTACATCTTTCGATAACTATGGCTTCGACGGTATTTCTGTGGCGCTGGTAGGTGGTTCTACGGGTATTGGAGTTCTTCTGGCCGGTATGCTGTTTGGTTTATTCAAGGCAGCGAGCGGAAATTTACAGCTATTCAATATTCCTAAGGAAATCAGTGAGCTGATACAAGCGATCATCATTTATCTGGTGGCTATTCAGTATGCAATTGTATTGCTTTTAGATAAAATTAGTGAAAGAAAGATAAAAAAGAAAGAGATTGAAGAAAAACCGGAAGGAGGTAACGTATAATGGAATTGCTTTATCAAATGTTTCCTTTGGCACTTATGAGTGCGGTTCCTCTGATTCTTGGTGCATTAGGTGGTTTGTATTCGGAGAGATGCGGTATTGTCAATATTGCTGTTGATGGTACGATGCAGATCGGTGCCTTTGTGGCTTGCTGTACGATCATATTCTGTGAACGAGGCGGTGTTCCAAATACGATCACACCTTGGCTGGCTCTTCTTGTCGCAATTATTTCAGGTATGTTGTTTATTGCGATCCATGGTGTTGCTTCGATTCATTTCCGTGCGGATCAGACAATTTCGGGTACAGCCTTGAATGTATTGGCCGGCGGATTGACGATTTATTTCTGTCAGATACTTTTTGATGGTAAGAAGCAATCTGATTATTATGCGATGACTTCTTCGTTTACGCGAATTAATGTTCCAATCTTAAAGGATATTCCGGTCATTGGTCCGATGTTCTTTCAGAACGCTTATATCACAACTTATATTGCGTTCTTCTTGGTCGTGCTGACCTGGTATCTGGTTTATAAGACACCATTCGGCTTACGTTTAAGATCATGTGGTGAATATCCGCAAGCCAGTGCATCAATGGGTGTTAATGTTGTAAAGACACGTTGGAAGGGCTTATTGATTTCAGGAGCGTTAAGTGGTCTTGCAGGAGCTGTTTTGATCATGACGACATCTTCCTATTATTATGTAGGAACGGTTCATGGTTTAGGATTCGTGGCAATTGCGACATTGATCTTTGGTCAATGGAATCCTTGGGGCTGCTTGTTTGCGGGAATCTTCTTTGGTTTTGCACAGACCCTGGGTTATTTCTCATCAAGCATACCGATGCTTATGGGCTTGCCTGTCGAGTTCTATTCGATCTTCCCATATGTCATAACGATCATTGCGTTGATATTGTTTAGTGGTCGCTCCATGGCACCTAAGGCCAGCGGCGAAATATATGACGCAGGAAAAAGATAAACGACTAAAAACGACTAAAATCAGGGTAAAACCTGATTTTTTTTCATGTATGGAATGAAAATTGCATTTATTATTGATTATATTTATACAATACGTTTGAAAGAGACGTTTGGGTGGTGTTTTTTTTAAGGCTTGGAAAAGAATTTTGGGAAGATATGGATGAAGTGAATATCTAAGGTATAATGGATATAGAAGTCTTGTGTGGATATGGCATGTCTGAGGATTGAATTGCATATAGTGGAAGAGAAAAGGAGATAAATTATGAATGGTTTAATCAAATTGATTGAAGACAAATTTGTACCTATTGCTGCGAGGATTGGTTCACAGAAACATTTAAGCGCAATCAGGGATGCGTTTGCCTCATTGATGCCATTGATCATGGCTGGGGCCATCGCTGTTTTATTGAATAATGTATTTTTTGTTCCTTGGGGGTTATTGGCTAATTTTATAGGTGCTGAAAGTGGCTTTATCGTATGGGCCAATGCAAATATCGCACCGATTTTTTCAGCAATTGATGCAGGCTCTTTAAGCATCATGGCATTAGGCTTATGTTTTTCATTAGGGTATAAGCGTGCTGAATATGAAGGGAAAGATGCTTTATCTACGGCATTAGTGACTGTGGGTTGTTTTATCGTTTGTGGAGCATTGGTGCGGAATAATGAACTGGTTGCCAGCTATGTTACTCATTATCTGGGGGCACAAGGTTTATTTATAGGATTGATCATTGGCCTGACAGCTCCTGAGATCTATATGTGGGCCGTTGATAAGGGATGGGTCATTCATCTTCCGGAATCGGTACCGCCGGCTGTCAGCAAGGCATTTGCAGGCATACTTCCGGGATTATTAACTTTCTTGATATGGGGACTTGTTTATTATATGTTTACACGGCTTACGGGTTTAAATGTCTTTGCGTGGTTTGAGGTGAATATTCAAACGGCTTTAATGAAATTAAGTCAGAGCATTTGGTCGATCCTGCTGATCTCTACGCTGATTCCATTACTTTGGTTCTTTGGCCTTCATGGAGCGAATCTTTTAGAGGCAGTGATGGCTCCGGTATATGGAACATTAGGTTTGATGAACATTCAGAATTTTGCGGAAGGAATTACCAAGGTCGGAATGGGTGCCAATGAACTATCTCCATGGGTACGTGGCTCATGGGATGCATATGTCTTTCTTGGCGGATCAGGTGCGACTTTGGCATTGGTAGCGGCGATTTTACTTGTATCAAAAGCGGCAGAGGATCGCGAGGTCGCTAAATATGGTATTGGCTGCGGTATTTTCCAAATCAATGAACCGGTACTCTTTGGGCTTCCGGTCGTATTGAACCCGATTTATCTGATTCCATTTGTGATCTCCCAGCCAATCATGACTCTGATTGGTTATTATGCGACCGTTTGGGGATTTGCGGGACCTATCGTGAATACGGTTCCTTGGACAACGCCACCGGTATTTGGAGCTTTGTTAGCTACAAACGGTTCGATCGGTGCTGCACTAACGGCCCTGATCTGTCTGGTAGTTGCATTTATTATCTATCTGCCATTTGTAATGGCAGCAAATAGGGCAGCGAAGAAATAAATATAAGCGGACCTATGTAAATAGGTCTGTTCTTTTAGAAAGGAAAAAGATGATCTTCATACAAATGCCGTTAAAAAGAGAAGATGTGATCGGTTTATTAAATGGTGCTACCCATGACGGTTTTACCTTTCATTATCTGAAACAGGAAAAAATGAAGTTGTATTTTGAGGTAGATGGTGATCAGCGCGAGGCTGCGAAAACGGTAGAGAAAGTCATAAAGACTTGCAAGTGGGGGAGTGCTCTCTATTATCAAGTAAGTTATGAAGAATGAGATTCATTACCCGGGAAATATTTACAATTTAAAAGTATGCAGTTAGGAATGGAGGACACAGATGAAAGCAAGTGTAGAAATGAATCTTTCTCAGCATGATTTTTTTGAATATCTGACACAGTCGCTGATGATCGATATCTTTAAGAATTCGGATGAATTTAAAAATAAAAATGAAATAAAAAAAGGGTTGTGTTACAGAAAGATTTTTAGGAGGTCGGGAAAAGATTTGGAGGGTCATGTAGAACTCATAGAATTTATAAAACCTGAATGTTGTTTAAGTAAGATACAACTGAATTCCAATATCAGTCATGTTGGTTATAAAATAGAGAAAATTGATGAAGATCATATTCATGTGACTTATACTGAAACCTTTGATTCAACGAAGAAGTTTCATGTCTGGAATTATAAGGTGATGAGCTTTATTCTTTATTATTTTAATTTAAAGAAAATGAAAAGGATGCTGATGGCCATGGAATATCATATTCTCAATAAGGAAGAAAGCATATGAAAAAATTAGGAATATCTTTATATCCGGAAATATCAGATAACCTTCAAAAGGATAAAGAGTATCTTGATCTGGCGGCGAAATATGGCTTTACACGGCTCTTTGTATGCTTATTGAGCACATCTGTGCGTACACGGGCTGAAGTTTTATCTATATTTAAGGACTTAAATGCTTATGCGAAGGAAAAAGGCTTTGAAATTATCTTTGATGTATCACCGAAGAAATTTAAGGAGTTGCACATCACTTATCAGGATCTTTCCTTTTTTAAAGAGATATATGCGGATGGTATCCGAATGGATGAAAGTTTTGGGGGAAAAGAAGAGGCTGAAATGACCTACAATCCTTTAGGTTTAAAAATCGAGCTGAATGCTTCTGTATTCGATAATCTGATCGATCGTGTCTTATGCTTTCATCCGAATCAGGAAAAGCTCATGACCTGTCATAACTTTTATCCGTTAAGATATAGTGGGTTAGGCATCAAGTCTTTTAAAGAAGCGACAAGCAAAATGAGGGCTTATCAGCTTAGAACAGCGGCCTTTGTAACTTCTCAGAATCCGGGTAGCTTTGGTCCTTGCTTCAACGAGGGATTATGCACGCTTGAAATACATCGTGATCTGCCTTTGGAATTGCAGATCAGACATTTAAAAGCAATGGACATGGTCGATGATATCGTGATTGGTAATGCATATGCTTCAGAGGATGAATTGAGATGTGCCAAAAAGGCGTTTGATGCTTTGCTGACATTTAATATAAAAGCAAGAGATAATACTTCTTCGGAAGAAGAGATCCTCTATGATTTTAAACATATCGCAAGAGGTGATATCAGTGATTATATGATTCGTTCTACGATGCCTCGGTTACGTTATCATGATCAGTCGATACCGCCTCATGATACTGAGAAATGGGTGCATCGCGGAGATGTCATCATTATGAACGATCAGCTCGGCCGCTATAAAGCTGAGGTCCATCTTGCTTTACAGACCATGGAAAATGATGGACGGATGAATGTGGTCGGATCGATTGTGCCACAAGAGTTGATCCTTTTGGATGAAGTACGTCCATGGAGCCGTTTTATACTTAGAAAAGAGGAAAAATAAATGCGTAAAATATTACTGGTATGTTCTGCCGGTATGTCTACCAGCATGCTGGTGGATAAAATGATGAAAGCCGCAGAAAAAGAAAATTATGAGATCCGGGTAGAAGCACATTCCATTTCTGAAGCCAGAATGCTTGGCAGCTCATGGGATGTGATCCTATTAGGTCCGCAAGTAAAATTTCAACTCAAGGAAATGAAAAATGCCTTTCCTGATAAACCCGTAGAAGCCATTGAAATGAGAAGTTACGGACGGATGGATGGAGAAGCGATCGTGAAGCAGGCGCGCCTTCTTCTTAAAGATTAATATGGAAGGAATAGAACTTGTGAGCTTTACGATCATTGCTTGTGCAGGTACTGCGCGTTCTTTGTATATAGAAGCGATCCGGCAGGCGAAAGTACAAGCGTTTATCGAGGCAGATTTACTTATGGATGAAGGCGAGAAAATGTTTATCGAAGGTCATGCGGCTCATGCCAAGCTCATTCAAGAGGAGGCTGACGGACATAAAAGTGAATATGCTTTGTTGCTTGTTCATGCAGAGGATCAGCTGATGAGTGCGGAGGCCTTTGGTATTTTGGCGCGTGAATTTATTGATATCTATAAAAGGCTCGTGTAAAAGGGATGTATCTCATCTCTTTTTCTTTTTATTAAGATATGGTAAAATATTACCGGCAAGGAGCTGATCACATGTCACATACAAAGAATGCTTTAGGGAATGCCCTAAAAAAACTGACACATGAAAAACCCTTTGATAGAATTTCTGTTTCTGATATCACATCAAAATGCAATTTAAATCGGCAAACTTTTTATTATCATTTTCAAGATAAATATGAATGTTTGGAGTGGACCTATCTTCATGATTGTTTAGAACCGTTAGCGCATGGCATTGGTGTGGATAACTGGGAAAAAAGAATTGAAAAGATGCTGATGATCATGTCTAATGATAAAGAATTTTATATGCGTACGATTCATGCTACCCCTAAGTCATTCATTGATCCTTGTTTTACGATATTTAAAAATCTTTTTCTTCATGCGATCCATGTCATTGATGAAAATGGCTGTGTGAACGATCAGGAAGAAGAATTTATCAGTGAATTTTTAGCGCAGGGATGCGTAGGATGTATCATTTCGTGGGTGGATAAGGGCATGAAGATGACGCCGGTCGATCTTTCTTCAAAGTTAAAGAAGATAGAAGCCGATATGGAACAGCTCAATAAGCAAAAAAGAAAAATGAGAATGCAAAAGTAAAGTTTGAGATGGAAGATTTCAAACTTTTTTTATAAAAATATTAAAAAATATATCATATTTATGTCAAAAATGATATAATATGGCTGTACCGGTATAAAGAAGAATCATATATTTGAAATAGATGGATATGAAAGAAGGGTGTTTTATGCAAGTGCACGTTTATATTGCCATCGATTTGAAATCATTTTATGCTTCTGTGGAATGTGTTGAAGGTCTGGATCCGCTTAATGTCAATCTTGTCGTAGCTGATGAATTGCGTACTGAAAAAACAATCTGTCTGGCGGTTTCACCACCCTTGAAGGCTTATGGGATCTCAAGCCGTTCACGTTTATTTGAAGTGGTGCAGCAGGTCAAAGAAATCAATGAGAAAAGAAAATGGTTATTACCGCAGCATGTGTTTTCCGGTGAGTCGGTGAAGGATGATGAATTAAAAAAAGATCCTTCTTTAAAACTTTCATATATTACAGCGATGCCGCGTATGGCTTTGTATATCAAGTATAGTACAAAAATTTATGAAATTTATTTGAAATATGTGGCAGCTGAAGATATACATGTCTATTCGATCGATGAAGTTTTTATTGATGCAACTGCATACTTGAAAATGTATGGAATGAGCGGAAGGGAGCTGACGGCCATGATCATTCAGGATATCTACAAAGAAACAGGGATTCCTGCGGCCGGGGGAGTTGGCAGTAATCTGTATTTATGTAAAGTGGCAATGGATATCGTTGCCAAGCATATTGAGCCTGATGAGAATGGGGTGCGTATTGCAGTATTAGATGAACTGAGTTATCGTCGTTTGCTGTGGAATCATCGGCCATTGACTGATTTTTGGCGTGTTGGCAGAGGTTATGCCAAGAAATTAGAAGCAAATGGATTGTTTACCATGGGAGATGTTGCACGATGCTCTCTTACGAATGAAGATTTTTTATATCGTCTTTTTGGTATCAATGCGGAGCTTTTGATCGATCATGCATGGGGTCGAGAACCTTGTACGATGGAGAATATCAAAAATTATAGGCCAAGCTCTAACAGCTTAGGAACGGGGCAGGTATTGTCTTGTCCTTACTCTTTTGATAAGGGGCGGATCATCATTACAGAGATGTGTGATTCATTGGTCTTGCAATTAGTGGATAAAGGGTTAAAAACGGATCAGATATGTTTGAATATCGGCTATGATATTGAAAATCTGAAAAGGGACAGTACCTACAAAGGTGAGGTCAAGCGAGATCATTATGGGCGTCTTGTTCCCAAGCCTGCTCATGGAAGCGTACGGATGAAGGAGTTTTGCGCATCGACAAAGCTGATACGTGACGCTGTTTTAAAACTTTATGATAAGATTGCTGATAAAAAATTAAAAATAAGACGTATTAATATTTCATTCAATCATCTGCGCACGGATCAGGATATTTCAAATCAAAAAGATATGGAACAGTTAAATCTTTTTATTGATTATGATACGCTTGAAAAAGAAAAGAAAGCACAGCAGATACAGCTGGAACGTGAAAAGAGGATCCAGCAGACGATGCTTGCCATTAAGAAAAAGTATGGAAAAAATGCTGTTTTAACATTGACCAGCCTTGAAGAAGGATCGACTGCGATAGAGCGTAATCAGCAGATTGGCGGACATAAGGCTTAGGAGGTTTTATGAATCTTAATTTATATAAACAATGTTATGAGGATATTATTTATTTTGATTATCAAGGATCGCAAAAGCATGCTCATATGTCTTTATCTGATCGTGCTGCTCAGTTTTCTCCTTTTGCTGCTTTGAACGGACATGAGGCAGCGATACTGGAAACAGCCAGGTTAACTGAAGAGAAAATACTGCTGGCAGAAGAAAGGAAAGCCTGTATCAATGAAAAGCTTTGCTTTTTGAAGAAAGATATTCAGGCGAAACCATTCGTGAATCTTACTTATTTCCAAAAAGATGAAAGAAAAGAAGGGGGAGCATATATCAATAAAACAGGAAAAATCATTAAAATGAATGAACAAACACTGATTTTTGACGATCAAACTAAGATATTTTTTTATGACATTATTGACATAGAGATTTTATAGGCTTTTAATTAAAGCGGAGAAATTTAAAATGGCAGTATTACAGGGCCTGTTAAGCTGAGGCTGATATCCGAGCGTTTGATACTTATATCAAAGTTTGCGTAAAAAATCAAAATGTTAATTTGACGAGATTTATGTCGATGTACTCCTTGTTTGATTTATCACCATATGATCAAATGGTAGGAATCGATAAAAAGCAACAAAATCTGATACCAATCCATCAGCCTGTATAATATATTTAGATAAGTATCAAAAGAAGTTGTTCAATTGTTAACATATCTTGTAAATGCTTCATTATGATGATGTGTAAAAATCTGTGAATCATTTTATATAATATGTAAGTTTAATGAGTGAAAAAGAGGTTTTTTGATTAAAAGTGCGTTATAGAATTTCATTGTACTTTAAAATGAAATTTATTATAATATTTTTATGAAAATATGTATTTGTGATGATGATAGCAGTCAGTGTGAAAGCTTAAAAACAATGATTTTGGCTCATGATAAGAACCATGAAGTGACTTGTTTTCATAGTGCGGAAGAGATGCTGTTTGAGTGTGAAAACCAGTTTCTTTTTGATTGTATCTTCTTGGATATCCAAATGAAGAAAATGAATGGGATCGATTGTGCCAAAAAAATTCGAAGTATTGATGATAAAGTCATAATCATATTTTTATCTGCGATTCGTGAATATGTTTTTGAGGGTTATGAAGTAAATGCCATGCGTTATTTACTAAAACCATTAGATCAAAGGAAATGTCATGAATTATTAGATTTGGTCGAAGCTTCTATTCAAAAAGAAAAGACATACCTATATGTCAACAAAATGAAAATATGTTGTGATGATATTTTGTATATAGAGTCTTATGGACATTATTGCAGCATTCATGCTTTTAAAGTAATAGAGGTCAAGAAATCTTTAAGTGAATTGTACGCCGGGCTTCCTGATACATTCATCCAGACACACCGCTCTTATATTGTGAATCTGGATCATGTTGAAGCAGTGATCAAAGATCAGTGTCTTTTAGATGATCAAACGATGATTCCTATTAGCCGAAAATCTTTGAAAAAGGTCAATGAAGCTTTCATGGAACATATCAGGGGAGGCCTTTTATGATCGGACTTTTGATCTTGATCGGCTATTCATTGTTTTCACAGCGAAAGACACAGCATTTTAAAACGATATTCCTGCTTTCGGCTGCAGCGCTCATAGGTGGTTTGCTTGCTTATATCTATTTTAGGAAAGCTGTAGCGGTGATCGTGTGCATATATCTCCTGATACAGTTATGTTATTTTTCTTATTGTCAGAGAAGTGCATTGTTGCCACTCGTGATGCAGGCTGTGGTTATGCTGCTGATGAGTATTTGGGGTTATATGACGCATAGCCTTGAGTTTACATGCCTGCTTTTATCGCTTTATTTCATTTCGTTAAGAATGTATGATACATCTTTGCATAGTACATTTGAAAGCTACAGTAACAGCTATCAAAATAAACTGTTGAAAAATCAGGTGGAAGAGGTTCAGAATATCTATATGACAATGAGGGGCTGGCGCCACGATTATCATAATCATTTACAGTCGTTAAAAGCAAAGCTGAGTCAAAATCAGATTGAAGAGTCGATCCGCTATCTCAATGATCTTGAAAAAGATCTTGATGACATCAAGCTGATCGTGGAAAGTGGGAATGTTGAAGTAGATGCTATTTTAAATTCAAAGCTTTCACTGGCAATGGCACAGGATATAGAGGTTTCTGTTAAGGTATCCATTCCTGAAAATTTAACGATTACGAGTATTGATTGCTGTGTTTTGTTAGGAAATCTGATTGATAATGCTATCGAAGCCTGTGAGAAGGTAAGTGATAAAAAATATATTCGTTTATATATAGGTTTGTATAAGAAGCAGCTTTATATCAGTATTACGAATGCGACCAATGAAGTTGTCAGAAAGTTTGATGAGGAATATATTACGACCAAAAGAGGTAATCATGGCCATGGTTTAAAAAGGATCAATAAGGTAGTTGAAAAATATAACGGTTATATCAATCGAAAAAATGAACCAGGGGTCTTTGTAACGGAAATCATGCTGCCAATGAACCAAACATGTACGAAATGATACCATTCGTGCATTTTTTTATATCATGGACGGATTTATATTTATAATAGCGGCAGGGGTGGTAAAATGAAGAAATATTCAATATGGGATAATTATAAATATCTTTATAAATATTTGTGGAAGTATAGTCCGCGATTCGTTGTTGAAAATATTTTAGAAGTCATCACGAATGCGATTCAACCTTTTTTAGGAGTCCTTTTTCCTTCGATGATCATAGGTCTGCTGGAAGGTGGAAGCAATATTCAGCGTTTGGTTTGGATCTGCCTTTTATCATTTTCGCTTGCAGGAATCTTAAATGGTTTGGCAACTTATTTTAAGAACAGAAACTGGTTTTATTATATTTTTGTTCGGTGTGAATTATTTTGGCCTTTATTGATAAATAAATCGATGGACATGGATTATGTTTTATATGAAAGTGAAGCTGTGCAGAATGATATGAATAAAGCGATGAGTGCAATTAATAATAATTCATTTGGTATCGAAGGCTTTTTTCATCAAAATGTTCTTTTGCTTACCAGTATCTCAGGCTTAATCTTATACAGTCTTGTTATCTCTCATGTACATCCTCTGATCGTCGTATTTCTTCTGACATTATCTTTGATTCAGTATCTTTTCTATGTCATAGCTAAAAGATATGAAAATGCACATCAGGATGAACAAGCTAAACGAGCACGTTATCAGCGCTACTTTTTTGATCAGAGCAGCGAGGTAAAAAATGGGAAGGACATTCGTTTATATCAGCTTTCTCATTGGCTGACCTCTATTTTTGAACGTTATAATCGTGAGTATCAGCATCAGCAGGCAAAGATACAAAGCTTATATTATTTATATGATTTTATAGGCTTGATCTTACAGCTGATAAGAGATGGCGTTTGTTACGGCTATCTGATTTATTTGCTGGTTCAGGGAATGAATATCAGTGAATTTGTTTTGTATCTGGGCATAGTCAGTGGCTTTGGCAGCTGGTTTAGTCAGATTAGTGAAAGTGCTGCGGTTATTTCACGGTGCCTCATGCAAATTAATTATTATCGTGAATATATAGATTTAAAAAATATTTATTTACATAACAGCGGTAAAATTTTCGATAAAAAGGATGGTCAGACCTTTGAAATTGAGTTTGATGATGTATGCTTTTCATATCCGAACAGCGACCGGATGATCCTGGATCATGTATCTTTTAAGATCGATGCTGCTGAGAAGATTGCTTTAGTAGGGGTAAACGGTGCCGGGAAGACAACCTTGGTCAAGATGTTGTGCGGTTTCTATAAACCGACTTCCGGACGTATTTTGATTAATGGTATCGATATGAATGAATTGGATATCGATCAGTATTTTGATCAGGTGGCAGTATTATTCCAGGATTCGATTTTGTTATCTTATACGATTGCACAGAATGTTACGGGACAAATGGATGAACAGATTGATCATGACCGATTGATAAATGTTCTTAAGAAAAGCGGTTTATATGAGAAAGTGTTTTCTTTGCCTAAGAAGGAGAATACATATATAGGCAAGGATGTAGAAAAACAAGGGATCCAGTTATCCGGGGGCCAGATTCAGAAGTTATTCTTAGCACGTGCTCTTTATAAAAATACCCGGCTTTTGATCTTGGATGAACCGACAGCGGCGTTGGATGCGATTGCGGAGAGTGAGATGTATGATCAGTATGCTTCTTTGGTTAAGAATAAAACATCGTTGTTTATCTCACATCGTTTGTCATCGACTCGTTTTTGTGATCGTATCTTTTTCTTGGAAAATGGTAAGATCGCAGAGTGTGGTACACATGATGAACTGATGGCGAAAAATGGTTTATATGCCAATATGTTTCATGTGCAGAGCCAGTATTATAAGGAGGTGAATGAAGATGAAGCTTAAGGATACGTGGATATATACAAAGAAATTCTATCAAATGGTTCAAAGAGATCATCCAAGGATTTTGATTTATGTGATCATAGGTGGTATTTTAAAGGGATTTATTCCATATATCTCATTATATTATTCTAGCAGGATCTTGGATTTCTTATTAAGGTCGGATATAGAAGCAGCGAAGACGCAGATCATGATTCTTCTTCTTGCAACTTTTTTGTTAAGCTGTATAGAAAAAGCCTGTTATCAGGGAATGGTCGTCATTGCGGATGCGAGTGATTACACTGTTTGGAAACAGACAGCTCATAAAGCATATATCATGGAATATGAAGAATTTGAAAAAACAGAAACGATGGATAAGATCCGAAGAGCTAAAAACGGGTCAAATGGAAGCGGTGGTATTGCTTCACAAATTGATTCTTCTTATACCCTGGTAGAAAACTTCAGCTCGATTATTTGTTCACTGATCTTTACTATACAGCTTTTGATTCAAAGCAGTTATTCTTCAAACTTTCTTTTTTATACATTACTTTTATTCATTGCTTTTATTCTGTTTATGGCAATAGAGAACATCATGCAAAATCGGCTGGCAAAAATTGAAGTGACGATGCAGCATGATAATGAACATATGAACTCTTTATCAAATTATATCATTTCAAGTGCTTTGAATGTTCAAAATGGGAAAGATATTCGTTTATATCGCATGAAAGAACTGATCAATCATTGGTATTTTGTTTTTAATAAGAAGATCAATCGAGTATTTAAAAAATATGCGAATACTGCCGGGAAGTATTATGGGATCATTGCATTTTTCATGCAGTTATTTACCGCATTTGTTTATATCTATGTAGGTTTGAGCGTATTAGAAGGGAATATCAGCATTGGTGATGTTTTGCTTTATACAGGAAGCATTACTCGTATGAGCACGACTTTTAATGAGGCTATCAGCGGTTATAATCAATTGGCTTATCGGTTTGAATATCTCGGTAATTTTGAAGAATTTATTAATTCGAAGAATATGCATTATGACGGTACATTGCCGATTGAAAAAAGAGATGACTATCAGTATGAATTTGAATTTAAGAATGTTTCTTTTAAATATCCCGATACTGAAGATTATGTATTAAAGAATATTAATTTAAAATTGAAAGTAAATCAGCGTTTAGCGATCGTTGGTCAGAATGGTGCCGGGAAGACTACGTTAATTAAGCTGTTATGTCGTTTGTATGAACCAAGTGCCGGTGAGATCTTATTGAATGGTATCAATATTGAAAAATATGATTATAAGGAATATACTGATATCTTCTCGGTCGTATTTCAGGATTTTAAATTATTTCCTCTGCCATTGGATGAAAATATAGCCGGAAGCAGTGATGTAGATGAAAATAAATGCCTTGAGGTACTTGAAAGGGTATCTATGAAGGAAAAGGTATTGTCGTGGCCAAACAGACAGCATACGCGTCTTTATAAGGATCTGGGAGATGGTGTGAATATTAGTGGTGGAGAAGCTCAAAAGATTGCGATTGCTCGTGCTTTATATAAGGATGCACCTTTTGTGATCATGGATGAACCGACAGCAGCTCTTGATCCATTGGCAGAAGCTGAAATTTATGAGAGTTTAAATCAATTGGTGGATAATAAAACAGCAATCTTTATTTCTCATCGTATGAGCTCATGTAAATTTTGTGATGAAATCATCGTATTTGAAAATGGTGAGATCATTCAAAAGGGAACCCATGAATCATTGTTGGAAGAAGATGGTTTATATCAGCAGCTATGGAATGCCCAGGCTCAGTATTATATATAAAGTCCAATAATTTGAAATGATCTTATAGCCAAAATCATATGCAACTTATCTGCTGCATACTTGCCTGCCTACTCACTGTGCGGTTCTATTGATATCCTATCTCCTTCTTTTGTTTCTTAAGATTTTGACTATTGCATACAACCAAGAGAGGGTATCTTATGTCAATTCTTCGTGAATAAAAATACTATTATATAAGTTTAAATAAAGAAGAAGGTCAATTTTACATAGGCCTTCTTCTTTATGAAAGGATGTTTTCATAGCTTTTATATAAAAAAGGTTCATTAAGCTTTATTTTAAGAGCTTTTATGAACCTTGCTGTGTTTCTATGGCAGGGGTAGCAAGAATTGAACTCGCATCAGCGGTTTTGGAGACCGTTATACTACCATTGTACTATACCCCTAACTGCCATATAATATTACCATAATCATAGACTTTACGCAAGTATAAAATAAAAAGAGAATCGCTTGGATTCTCTATAAATGAGTATTTCTCCGATATGTCTGTGGAAGCATCGTAATCAACAAAGGGAATATTTCCAGTCTTCCTAAAAGCATGCATAGGGAAAGAACAATTTTTGAAAGATCTGAGAATGCAGAAAAGTTTCCTAAAGGGCCTGCAATACCTAATCCCGGTCCGACATTGCCAAGACAGGTAGCTACTGCAGAGAAAGTACTTTCAAAATCAAAACCATCCAATGATACTAAAATAAGACCAAGAAAGAAAATTGATATGTATGCCATGAAGAACACGAATATCTGACTGATAACCTCATCACTTACAACCTTTCCTTCAAAGGTAACAACGCTAATGCTTCTGTCATGAATCGTCTTTTTAATCGTGTTTTTAAACTTTCTAAACATGATGATCCAACGACTTACCTTTACACCGCCTCCTGTTGAACCCGCACAGGCACCGATGAACATCAGTACTAAAAGCATCGTCTTAGAAAACTGTGGCCATAAATTAAAATCACAGCTGGAGAATCCGGTCGTCGTAATAATACTGGACACCTGAAAGGAAGAATGCCTTAAAGCGGTTAGGATATTACCGTAGAAAGGCCACAAATTCAATGCGATCAAAAGAATAAAGGTCAGGGTAATACCTGTATATGCTTTTACTTCTTCACTGGATAGAAGAGCTTTTTTATCCCATATGAGAATATAGAAATAAAAATTGAAATTCACTCCGAATAAAAACATAAAGATAGATATAATAACCTCATAGACAACATTGTTATATTGACCGATACTTTGATTTAAGATTGCAAAACCTCCTGTTCCTGCTGTACCAAATGCATTGCACATTGCATCAAACAAAGGCATGCCGGCTATACACAAAAGGGCAATCAATAGAACCGTCAAAAAAGTATAGATAATGTACAAAAGGGAAGCGCTCTGACGAATCTTTGGCACGAGCTTACCCACCATAGGGCCGGGTGATTCTGCACGCATGATATGCATGTTGTGATCATTTCCTTGCATTTTTACGATTGAGAGGATAAAAACTAGCACTCCCATACCGCCGATCCAGTGAGAGAAGCAGCGCCAGAAGGTAGCACAGCGGGCAATAGCCTCTACATCAACGATTACGCTTGAACCCGTTGTAGTAAAACCACTAACGATTTCAAAGAAAGCATCGATATAAGTCGGTGTGGCATTCGTCAAGACAAGCGGAATGGCACCCACCAGGGACATAAGCACCCATGCCAGTGATACGATGACCAGACCGTCTTTCGCATAGATCGTTTTATTTTTAATCGGAACCCTTGATGATATTAAATATAAAACAAAACAGAAAATTGAAGTGTAGGCAAAATATACCGTACATGCTTCCTGATAGATCAAACCAACGACAAAGGGAAAAAGCAGAAGAGCTGCTTCCACCCCCATCACGATACCTAAAATACGTATGACCATTCTTTTATTCATATATCTTATCCCTCAAGAATATCATTCAGATCATTTAAGCCTGAACGAGTGGTTACTAAAATAATATTATCCTTAGGAAGGATGACTTCATTACCATCCGGAAAGAGAACGTGGCGATTTCTAACGATACAGGCAATAAGTACCTGTGATTTGATTTTTAGATCTTTCAAAGGAACATTCGGCATCTTGAATGTATTCGCAACTCTGAATTCCAAAGCTTCTACTTCATCATTGATGATCTTCGTTAACGTTTCCACATTGCTTCCCATAGAATTGTGCATAGCGCGTACATAACGGGTAATCTGATTTGCAACGACTTTTTTCGGAGAAACGATAGAATCAAGTCCGACTTCACTTAAAAGCTCACCGAAATCAATACGATTTACCTTTGCAATCGTTTTTTTCACATTTGCACGATTAGCATATAATGCCAGAAGAATGTTTTCTTCATCCATACCGGTCAGTGTGATGAAAGCATCTGTATCATTCAGACCTTCTTCTAACAGAATATCCGGTTCTGTAGCATCAGCATTGATGATCGTTGCTTTTGGAAGCTTATAAGCCAGCTCTTTGGCTTTTTCTTCATCCATCTCAAGAATCGTAACATTATAATTCATCTCCAGCAGCATCTTGCTTAAATAATATGTAATTCTGCTTCCGCCGATGATCATAACATTTTTAATTTTTGGACGTGGCACACCAATGGCTTTAAAGAATAATAAGATTTCAGTTGGCTTCGCTGTGATAGATACCTTGTCACCTTCATGGAATATAAAATTTCCATCAGGTATGATGGCTTGACCATCTCGCAAAACACCACATACTAAAACTTTTACACCGCTGACTTTTTCTAAATCTTTTAAAGCTGTACCGATGAGGATCGAATCTGCCTTCACCTTAAATTCCACAAGATCAACAAGACCCTTTGCGAAAGAATCATTTTTTATTGCGCTTGGGAAACGTAAAGAACGGGCAATTTCCAATGCAGTCTGAAATTCCGGATTAACCGACATGGATAATCCCAAGTCACTTTGTATGTAATGAATATCATTTGCATATTCAGGATTACGTACACGTGCAATCGTATGTTTGACACCCAGCTTTTTAGCTAACAGACAACAAAGCAGGTTTACTTCATCTGAGCTTGTAACAGCAATCAGTAAATCTGCTTCTTTTACTCCTGCTTCGATCAAGACATCCCTTGAAGCGGCATTTCCCTGAATGCACAGACAATCCATCGTATTGGTGGTATGACTGACCACTCTTTCATTTTTATCAATAATAACGACATCGTGACCTTCTTTAGATAACTGAAGAGAAACGGTTTGTCCAACCTTTCCATCTCCACACACTACTATTTTCATAACTACCTCACTTATATATTCTAGTTAAATCAGAACCATTATAGCACTTTAAAATAACTTGTAAATACGATAAGTGACAGATTTGACATTTTTGTCAGAAAGGAGGTGTGTTATAATAAAAAAACCAAAGGAGAGATTGTCATGAAAGAAAAATTCAGAAAGTTTATGACTGGAAGGTACGGTGTAGATCAGTTAAGCAATGGCTTGAACATACTGTTTTTTATTCTGGTGATTCTTGGTCTTTTGACTCGAAATAACATCATCTTATATTTGTCTTTAGTGCCAATGATCTATAATTACTTCCGTATGTTTTCTAAAAATTTCAGTAAACGTTATAATGAAAATCGAATCTATACAAATATGATGTCACCGGTTTATAATTTTGCAGATAAAATCAAATATAAATTTCAAAAAAATAAAAAACGTGATAAAAAGAAATATAAATATTATCACTGTAAGAATTGCGGACAGGAATTGAGAATACCAAGAGGGAAGGGCAAGGTTACGATCACCTGCCCGATCTGTAAGCACTCATTTGATGGAAGAAGTTAATCTATATTAAAAAAGAGTAATTTTGATGCTTTATCTAAAATTACTCTTTTTTGATATGATGTTATTTTACGTCTTTTGGCTTTATGATGATCCAAGCTACGACAAAGGCAACTATAAATGCGATCAAAGCCGTGATACATGCATTGACAAAGTTCATCGGATTATCAAGACTGATGAATACAGGCAGTGTTGGTAATCCCGGAGCTCCTTTTGCTAAACGAACCAAATGTGTACATCCTGCATAAAGCCCTCCTGCGGCACCACCGATAATGGTTGCAATTAAAGATTTTTTATTTCTGGCCGTAAAACCGTAAAGTGCCGGTTCAGTAATACCACATAAGGCAGTAATTCCCGCTGTAAAGGCAAGTGGTTTTACTTTTTCATCTTTTGATTTGATTGACAATACGAGCGTTGAAGCTCCCTGAGCAATATTACTTGCTAATTGGCCAGAGCCGGAAATCGCACTTGAGCCCTGTTGGGCAATCTGCATCGTTTCCAAAGTTCCGACTGCCCGATGCATACCAACGAATACAAGGAATGGAGTGACAGCACCCATGATAGTTGGAACAAGGAATGGAGCATGTTCATCAAGCATACCAAACAGATTCATGAACCATTCTCCTAATACCGCACCAATAGGACCTAGAAGCAATAAACCTACAGGGAAAGTGATCAAGAATGTTAACATAGGTTCAAGAATGGCTTTGATGACTTTTGGTGATATCTTACGTGCAAATTTTTCAACATATGACATGAACCATACGGTTAAGATAGTTGGGAAGACCGTTGAAGTATAATTATATAAAACTACCGGGATTCCAAAGAAATATACGGGATCACCTGCATCGACAAAACTTGTATATGTCGGGTAGACAAACATGGCACAGATAGCGGCAGCAATGAAGCGATTGCAATTAAAATAAGTAGCAGCCGTAACAGCCAAAAGTACAGGCAGATAGTAGAAAACCGTATCTGAAACATAGTTGATAATGACATATTCCTGTGAATCCTTCGATAATCCGAAAGCTACAAGGATTGCAAGGATAGCTTTGATCATACCTGCGGCAGTAAAAGCAGGAACGAGCGGTGTAAACATACTGCTGCAAGCATCAAAGAATTTTGAAACGAGTGAAGTTTTTGTCTTTGTATCAGTTGCTTCAGCTTCCTTATCTTCAACAGTTCCTCCTAATTTATCATTATCGAGCATTTTGCTGACGATACCATATAATTCAGGAGCGTCACTGCCGACGACGATCTGTGTCTGGGCACCTACGTTCATTACTTTTAAGACGCCATTAACGGCAAGCAAAGCTTTTTCATCGACCAGGCTTTGATCGATAAGCGTTAAGCGCAAGCGAGTAGCGCAATGGGAAACAGATTTGATATTTTGTGCCCCACCAACCAATTGAATACATTTTTCAGCAAGTTCTTTCATGTTTTATCCTCCATTTCATTTTATAAAAAAGGTGATCTGTGTAAAAGATGTCGTATTTTATGTTGATACTGATCTTGCCTACTGAAAGTAACAATTCTGGTTATCAGATTTTAATATCAAATGATTACGGTCAGCAATTCCTCCTCCACTCGAATAATTTTTTGATTTGTACATACGACATCTTTAAACTGCTTTGTATTAGAAACAATAACGATAACATCATCCGCATAACCGGCTTCTTTGATTTTCTTTTTTGAGAAAGACATCAGTTTTTGTCCTGTATGAATCGAATCACCTTTTTTTACATTCACTTCAAATCCTTGACCATTCATCATAACAGTATCTAATCCGACATGAATCAATAGCTCCACACCTGTACTACTGAGCAGACCTATCGCATGTTTGCTTTCAGTTATCATCACGACATTTCCATCAAACGGTGAATAAATCGTTTCATCATCTGAACAGATTACACATCCTTTTCCTAAAAGCTGTTCGGAAAAGACACCATCATTTAATGCCTGTAAATCTTTTAATTTTCCTCCTATAGGAGCTTTTACAATATAATTTCTTGGTTTTTCAGTTATTTTTTCTTTTTTTCTAAAAAACATAGTTTTACCTCTCATAAAGAATTCCATCGGGATAATCTTCGATAACAAATTTTTCAAACCAATCATTGATCTTACAAATTTCATCTTTTTCCATTAACTTCTGAGGACGTCCTGCCAGGCGATAGAAACAAGGAAAGACAATTTCAACGATCGAATAGCCTTTATTTTCTATTTGTTTATTTAAGGCCTTCATCAGATACCTTTCCAATTGAATCATATCTTTGATTGATTTAATGCTGCCACGTGCAAGAAAAGCACCTTTTTTCAGCTTAGCTGTTTCTTCAAGCATATGGCATCCGCCTTTGGCTTTTCCTGTAAAATCATTTTCACATTCAAACCAGTTTAAGGTATTGATGATCGTGATATTTTCATTGGTAAGATTTAAATATCGATTTCGATTTCGCTCAACTGAAGGCTTTTTGCTGCTGGAACAGATAAGAATGACCACTTTATCCGGATTATTTTGTTTATAAACAAGTGCATCTTCGTAAAAACTTTCATCAGGATAATCATGGGTTTCTATTTTTAAATTTACATCAGCAGTTTTCTTTTTAAATATCACGGTCTTTTCAGATATATTCATCTTATACAGACAGTCTGCCAATGCTTTTGTCAAAGAACCTAAGTAACATCCTGCATGAGGCGGAATGGCTTTTTCATCAATAAGATTATAACCGCTCACCATGCTAGAATGATCAATCTTAATGGCTTTGGCTGTACACATCAGTTCACATTGACCACAATGTAAACAAGCTTTTTCATCTGTTATCTCAATATAATGGACGTTACGTTCATTTAAATTTTCAGATAATTTTAATAAATGTTTTGGACAAAAAGGAATACAGTTTCCACATCCCATGCATTGATTTTTATCAAAAAGATTCATGATCCTTCTCCTTTTTCTGATTAAGTGCTTTTATCATATTTTTGATATGAATCGCAAGATATCCTTTTTCTTCATCTGTGATCTGAACATGAAATTCATCTGCAATAGTCTGTGCATTTTTTTCGACACATGCTTTTAGCTGAGGATATTGACTGATGATCATCTGATAAAGTGTTGAGTTATCATCGACGAGCATTTGTGAATCATGGATTCTTGCCGCTAAAAAACTGAGGTGGGTAAGAAAGCGTGAATAATATAAAGAATGTCGATCCAGCTTGATTTGAAGACATTTTTCAATATCATTAATCAGCTTTTCCTGAAATAAGAGTCTGAATTTCGCATCACTTCTAAAACTGTTGCCTTGTGAATTGATATAATGCATGACGATAAATCCAGCTTCATCATCACTTAACAGCACACCTGTTTCTTTTTCTATCAATTCTAATCCTTTTTTTGCTATTGCAAATTCTGTAGGATAAATATGAATGATTTCTTGAAGAATATCTAATTGAAGCTCAAAGCCTTCCTTTTTATTTATGACCGCATTGGATATATGGTCAGAGAGGCTGATATTCATCATATCATTTACTTTCACATGAAGCTCATCTTCAAATAATTGAATGATCTTTGCGGCTACATCAATATAAACGGGTTGAATATCTTCAACAAGATTCATTAGATAATTTTTCTGTTTATCATCATTTGCTGCAAATATCTTTAGAATCACAGCTTCATCAATTTTATCACCTCTTTTTTTTCCAAAGCCGATTCCTTTTCCGAAAAGGATGACTTCATTTTGAGATTCATTTGTAGAGAAAACGACATTGTTATTAATCAATTTGGTGATCGTATATTGTTTTGCCATGTTACCTCCTTTCTGAATGCAAAAAAGATCAGTATATAATGCATAAAAACACATTAGATACTGATCTTGCCTTCTTCAGTTACAATTCTGGATATCTGTTTATATAGTAATCAAAATTGTAAACGTTGTCAATAAAAAAATTAAATTTTTGATATCATAATAAAGTGTAATGAGATACAAGTATGCATTTTGACTAGGGTATGATAAAATAGAGATATGAAAATATTCATATTCTTATATTTGCATATCGTTTATCCATTATATACGTTGTGGTTTGCTATGCATGCTTCTTTGGTTCAGGAAAACCTTTCCTATGTTGGGAATCTGGACGGAATGCATCTGTATTTTATTGTCTGGGCAATCATGTGTGAAACAGCTTTGGCCCTTGGTTTTCAGCGATGTCTTCCTAAATGCCTCCATGCAAAAAGGCTCATGCCCTGGATTGTCATAAGTGCGCTTTTATTTTTGATATCTGTGATCTTACCGTATTTTCCGCAAAGCCATCCATTATCAGCACAATTTCATATTGCTTTATCATTTATAGGCTTAATCATGATTTTGGTAGTCATTATCATGATGGTCATATCTCTTTGTTTCTCATATACCATCTTTCCTTATGATTATTTGCTTATACTGATCGATGGCATTGCTTTAGGAATCTATGGTGCCCACCATATGAGCGTTAATTCGCTGGTGGAGGTATTTTTAGGAATAACACTTCCTATTTATTTATATCATTTGAGAGGAAAAATATCATGAAAAAAGTCTGGCTTTGTTTATTATTTTTTTTAAGCGGTTGTGTAAATGGATATACACTGATACGTGAGTCTGATAGTGATGTAATTAAGATCATCATCCTGACAGATGAAAATGAACGTGAATGGGTTAGCTCACCTATTGACAATACAGAAGTTGTTTTTTGTCAAAGTGATTGTAAGCAAGAAATTAAAAATGCCGAGGATGAGTATGTCGATGGTATCGTAGCTGTCGGTGAAGCTGCATTGCAGGCTGTGAGTGAATATGAAAATCCGAATCAGATACCTGTCATAGAGGTAATGATGAATGAAAAACTGGATTCTTTAAAAAAATTATTTCCCCAATATCAGAATTGGGTAGAGGCGAATGACAGTGAAAACGTTGAAGAAGCTGATGCACTTTATTATGAAGAAGGAGCGGAAGTAACAACAGATCTGCCGTTTTATCAGGAAAATAATCCACAGAGCCTTTGTATATTGATACCGGATAAAGAACAGTTTATTAATGGATTGGAAACAAAAATAAGCCTGCTTATAGAAAACAGGCTTAAGGATTACAGCTTATATATAGACTGGACTGCTAAATGAAAAATGGAATGACCACAAAGTAAACAAAGACGATTGCTCCCAGGATGATGCGATAGTAGCCGAATATTTCAAATGAATGCTTACGGATGTAGGAAAGCAGCATTTTGATAGCAATGATACTAACGATAAATGCGGTAAACATGCCGACAGCTAAGACAACAATATTTTGAATTGTCAGGATGCCGTCATAGCGCACCAGATCCAAAAGACTTGCACCGAGCATGACCGGAATGGCAAGAAAGAATGAAAATTCACTTGCTGTTCTACGGTTCAGACCTAAAAGGGTACTTCCCATGATCGTTGCACCTGAACGGCTTGTGCCGGGAATAAGTGCCAACATTTGGAATACGCCGATTTGAGCGGCCTTGACAGAAGTGATCTCATTCAAATGATTGATGACAGGACGTCTTTTACGCCTTTCAATGACAATAAAGCCAATACCATAGACAATCAGCGTAATTGAAATCACCGGGGGATTGAAAAACCATGCTTTGATCTGATCATTAAATAATACACCAATGATACCGGCAGGAACACAGGCAATCAGGATCTTGATCCATAGATTGATCGTTTCCTTTTTTTCACTGATTGATTTTCTTTTTGAAAAAGGATTCAGGCGATTAAAGTACATGAGCACGACAGCTAGAATCGAACCGAATTGTACGACTACCAGAAAAAGCTCCACAAATGTTTCTCCGCCTGCCAGATGAAGAAATTCATCTACGAGTATCATATGGCCCGTGCTGCTGATAGGAAGCCATTCGGTAATCCCTTGAATGATGCCTAAGATAATGGCTTTTAGTATTTCTATTAAAAACTCCATATAAAAATCTCCTTTATGATGGTTCTATTGTATCACAAAAAAAACATTCTTCACAAATATTTCACAAAGTTATCATTTTTATGACACATGCTAAGCGTATATTATAGAGGTGTAAGGGAGGTATTAGGTATGGATGATGAAAACATCGTAGATACTGAAGTTCATGAAACTGAAATTAAAGAAGAGAAAAAAGAAAAAAAGAATATATCAAAGCTGTTGTGGGTCTTATTATGTGTTCTGGTAGGATTTGCAAGCGGAATCGGCGGTACACTTCTTACGATTCATTTAAACGGCGGCAGCATCAACAATACAGATGTCATATATCAATCTGTTGTTCAGACAAATGCTGATGGTGAAGCCGTAGATGAGATGTCTACGGAAGATATCGTTGCGAATGTGAAGGATAGTGTTGTTGAAATTACGACCTCTAAAACTGAAACAACCGTCTTTTTACAGCAATATGTAACCAGTGGTGCAGGAAGCGGTGTTATTTTTAGTGATGCAGGTCTGATCGTCACAAATCATCATGTCATTGATGGTGCGGATGAGATCAAAGTCAGATTAACGAGCGGTGATGAATATGATGCAGAATTGATTGCCAGTGATGCACAAACGGATCTGGCCGTGTTAAGGATCAATGCTGATAATCTTCAGCCGGCGATTTTAGGTGATTCGGATACACTGAATGTTGGTGAGAACGTCATTGCGATCGGTAATCCATTGGGTTCACTGGGCGGTACGGTAACAGAAGGTATTCTGTCTGCCAAAGACCGTGATATTACGATTGATGGACAAAGCATGACCTTGCTTCAGACAAGTGCAGCAATCAATCCGGGAAATTCAGGTGGTGGATTATTTAATTCAAGAGGTGAATTGATCGGTATCGTTAATGCGAAATCAAGTGGTAGCGATATTGAAGGATTAGGTTTTGCCATTCCTATTAACATTGCGAAAAGTGTTGTGAATGACCTTATAGAAAATGGTAAGGTCAGCGGAAGAATTACCTTAGGTATCACTTATTATGAAATCAGCAGTATTACTCAGGCTATGCAGCATGGTGTGAATGTATTAGGACTCTTAGTGAGTGAAGTAACGCCAAACAGCAATGCAGCAGCTGCCGGTATTCAGGAAAATGATGTAATTGTTGAGGCAGATGGCGAACAGATCACGACAAGTGATGATTTACGAAATGCTTTAAGTTCACACAAAGTGGGTGATACGATGACATTCAAGGTATTCCGTGATGACGGATATGTAGATTTGAGCTGTACACTGGCAGAATAGTGAAATTAAAAAATCTGTGATGATGTGGAATCATTGAGTCACAGATTTTTTTTGTAATTCATGCCTTGATATAATTCATGACGGGCCATATATTTATCGATTTCATTTAAGACGCAGACTTTTTTTATCGTCCATAATGGTGCTATCAATTCACTGGCTATTCCATCTCCTGTCAATCGTTCGATAATGATCTCTTTAGGAAGATAAGTTAATTGCTCACAGACAATTTCCACATATTCTTCCAATGTTAAGATGTGAAAAGGATTTTTTTCATATTCATCTGCCATTGCCGTATTTTTTAAAAGATGAAGCATATGGATCTTGACTGCATGAATCGGAAGCTGAGCGATTGCTTGGATCGTTTCAAGCATCATGTCTTTTGTTTCATAAGGAAGACCGTTGATGATATGGACGCAGATCTTACAGTTGGTGTCAGCCAGCTTTTCTATGGCCTTTAAAAAACAAGCATAATCATGAGCACGGTTGACTCTTTGGGCTGTTTCATCGTGGATCGTCTGCAAGCCGACTTCTACCCAGACATCTTTATAGACGGTTAAGGAATCAAGATAGGCAATATTTTCATCATTGAGGCAGTCCGCTCTTGTCGCGATGCAAAGTGCAACGATATCTTCTCTTTGAATAAAGGGTTCAAAAAGATTTTTTAATTTTTCAAGTGGGCCATAGGTATTGGTATAGGCTTGAAAATAGGCCATACCTTTTCCATTCGGCCATTTTTTCCGTAATAGTTTGACTCCATCATCAAACTGCCGCATGATATCTTCGTGATGAATGATGCTGTCGCCGCTTCCTAATGCACTGCAGAAGGTACAGCCGCCAAAAGCCTTGCTGCCATCACGGTTCGGACAGGTAAACCCTCCGTCTAAGGGAACCTTAAAGATTTTTTCATGGTAGGTGTTTTTTAAGTAATAGTTAAAGGTGTGATATCTTTTGTTGTCATTCGAATAAATAAATGGATTTTTCATGATATTAGTATAACATATTTGCATCTGTATCTTAAATTCATTATAATAAATTCATGTTGAGAAAAATAAAAGTAAATGATCTTGAGATATGTTATACCCTAATCATCAAGAATGTGAAAAATATAAATCTGCATATCACGCGTAATGGTGAAATCGTTGTTTCATGTAATGCTTATGTACCTCTTAAAAAGGTAGATGAATTTGTAGGAATAAAATGTCAATGGATATTGGAAAAGATGTGCATGATTCAACAACAGCAAAAAATCCTTCATGATAATCAGCGCTTTTTGTTTCTTGGAAAGAGCTATCCTATCAAAACCGTATTGTCTAAGACAAGCGGAGTAAGGCTGAGAGAAGGTATTTGTATGATTTATAAAAGGGAAAGTGAGGATGAATATAAGATATTGCTTCAATATGAAAAAGAAATGGCTCAAAAGATCTTAAAACAAAAGATGAAAGAAGTATATGAGAAGATGAGCCATGATTATATAATCAATGAGCCTGCGCTTAAAATACGAAAAATGACAAGCAGATGGGGAAGCTGCATGCCTAAGAAAAATCAAATTACCTTAAATTCACAGCTGATTCATTATCAGGAGCGCTTCATTGATTATGTTGTGATTCATGAATATGCACATCTGATTCAACCGAATCATTCAAAAGCGTTTTATGCGATCATTGAAAAATATATGCCGGATTATAAAGAAGTAAGTAAAAACGGACCTAAATTAATTACAATAGATGAGTGATTTTGTGGTATGATTATCAAAGAATAGGAGGAGGCAGCATGGTAAGAATCGTTGAAAAGAAGCGTCTGAATCCAACAGTGACGCAAATGGTAGTAGAACATGAAAAAATTGCGAAAAAGGCAAAGGCAGGACAGTTTATAATCTTGCGTGTAGATGAAAAGGGAGAGCGTATTCCTTTGACGATTGCCGATACAGATCCAGAAAAACATACAGTTACGATTATTTTTCAGATCGTAGGAGCAACGACGAAAAAATTAAATGAATTAAATGAGAATGATTATATTCATGATTTCGTAGGTCCTTTGGGAAAGCCGAGCGAGATCGAAGGATTGAAAAAGGTCTGTGTGATTGGCGGTGGTGTTGGCTGTGCAATTGCATATCCAACCGCAAAAGCGCTTCATCGGCAGGGAAGCGATGTTACGACGATCGTCGGATTTAGAAATAAGGATCTGGTGATCTTAGAGGATGAATTTAAACAGGTAAGCGATCGTTTTTATATCATGAGTGATGATGGCAGCGTAGGTGAAAAGGGTGTCGTTACCAATGCTCTGGAAAGACTTTTGGAAAAGGAGACCTTTGATTGTGTGATTGCTATCGGACCGCTTGTCATGATGAAGTTCGTGGCCTTGTTGACGAAGAAATACAATGTTAAGACAACGGTATCGATGAATCCGATCATGATTGATGGAACAGGCATGTGCGGGGGATGTCGATTAAGCGTTGGCGGCAAGACAAAGTTTGCCTGTGTGGATGGCCCGGATTTTGACGGTCATGAAGTAGATTTTGATGAAGCGATCAGTCGTAATACATCTTATCGTGAATTTGAAAAGCATGCCTATGAAAAGACATGTGCTCTTTTAAACAAGGAGGTACAGTAATGCCGAACATGAGTTTGAAACGGGTCGAAATGCCTGTGCAGGATGGAAAAGTACGCAGCGGAAATATAGATGAAGTCGCTTTGGGCTATACCGAAGAGATGGCAGTAGAAGAGGCAAATCGTTGTTTGGATTGTAAGCATAAGCCATGTATGCAGGGCTGTCCGGTGTCGATCCATATTCCTGATTTCATTCGTGAAGTAAAGGAAAAGAATTTTGAAAAAGCTTATGAGATTCTTAAATCAACGAGTTCTTTGCCGGCTGTCTGCGGCCGAGTATGTCCACAGGAAAACCAATGTGAGAAATACTGTGTACGGGCAATCAAGGGTGAAAGTGTCGGTATTGGCCGGTTAGAGCGTTTTGTTGCGGACTGGGCAAGAGAAAATTTAAAAGAGGAAACATCGAAAATTCCTTTTAACGGACATAAGGTAGCGGTCGTAGGAGCAGGTCCGAGCGGGTTGACCTGTGCCGGTGATCTGGCAAAACTTGGCTATGAGGTCACTGTGTTTGAAGCCTTACATATGGCCGGAGGAGTATTGGTCTATGGTATTCCTGAATTCAGGTTACCAAAATCAATCGTCCAGCATGAGATCGATGCTTTGGAAAAGATGGGCGTCAACATAGAATGTGACAGTGTCATCGGAAGAAGCGAAACGATTGATGAGCTTTTTGATGAAGGCTTTGAGGCAATCTTTATTGGCAGTGGAGCCGGACTTCCTAATTTCATGGGTTTAGAGGGAGAAAATCTAAAAGGAGTCTTTTCAGCCAATGAATATCTGACACGCTTTAATTTAATGAAGGCATATCAGGAAGACAGTGATACACCGATTTATAGAGCTAAGAAGTGCGTAGTTGTCGGTGGTGGAAATGTTGCCATGGATGCTGCCAGAAGTGCCAGACGTTTGGGTGCCGAGGTAACGATCGTTTATCGAAGAGGCATGGAAGAGCTGCCGGCAAGATATGAGGAAGTCGAGCACGCCATGGAAGAAGGAATTGAGTTTAAGCTGTTGACCAATCCGGTGAAAGTCATTGGAAAAGACGGATGGGTCTGCGGTGTTGAATGTGTGGAAATGAAATTAGGTGAACCGGATGCCTCTGGAAGAAGAAGACCGATCACAAAAGAAGGAAGCAATTTTGTCATTGACTGTGACTGCATGATCATGGCAATCGGTACGAGTCCGAATCCATTGCTTCGTTCAACAACAAAGGGCTTGGAAACAAATGCAAAAGGTTGTCTTTTAGTGGACGAAAAAGGCATGACAACAAGAAAAGGTGTTTTTGCCGGAGGAGATGCTGTCAGCGGTGCGGCAACGGTCATCCAGGCAATGGGAGCCGGAAAGAAATGTGCGGCATCTATTGATGAATATATCCAAAGCAAGCTGTAAAAGGCTTGTTTTTTTTATATAAGGATTTTTTAATGAACACTTTTATCTTTATGGCTTGTTTTTAAAAGGATAAAAAAGAAGCAAGAAATGAAGCATGGTAAAAGACAGGTGATTAATGTCTGATCGCCTGTTTCAACTGATGTTGAAGGTATTGGCGTGTTGGCAAAAGCAATTTCGTAAATATCATCGTTTTGTAAAGGCAGATCATTGACAAAAATCCCATTTTCTCCAACGCTGATACGTATTATTTCATCACTGAGAAGATAACCTTTAGGTGCTGCAGTTTCTTTTATGTACCAAGTGCCATAACTCAGTTTAATTTCCGCATATCCTTCACTAGTATTACCTCCAGCTTGAATGAGTTCTTTTGTACATTTCGCATCACTGTAAAGTGTGAATGCAAAGTTTTTATTTAAGATAGCTTGGCCGCTCTGAGAGTCAATCTTGTTTATGTGAACATTTATCCATTTCAATTCATTCATGACAGCTTCACCATTGTTGACAGATACAACGATATTTTCATCATGGGATTGATCGATACTGAAGTCGTATTCTTTTTCATCAAGAATATAGGCACTATTTGTAGACAGCTCCTTCAGATAATAATTTCCTACAGGAAGTCTAGGCACATTGACAAGATGACCTTCTTCATCGATGCCCACGGTAGCAACCAGCATATCCGGTTCAATTGCGACATTGCCTATATGATCAAAGGTATCATCTCTGGTAAAAATGCCATAAATAACATCCTTATAGACATCAGGAAATTCAAGATAGCCTTGTTCAAACACTTTTGTCAACTCAATTTCATAGGAAGGAAGATCATTGACCAGTGTTGATTCGATCAGCTGTACTTCCGTGGACTGGCTGTCATTGATTTCAAAGTAATGTTTTTCTGTATCAGAAATATATCCGATTGGTGTCTTGGTTTCAACATAATAGTAAGATCCGACCAGAAGATTCATGCTTTCCACTGCATCCCAGTCGCTTTCCAGAGTCTGAATCGCTTCATCCTTCTTGTAATAAATGTGGTTGCCGATCGTGATGTCTTCGGCGGCATAGATCGTGATCTCAGCACCTAAAAGATTACTTTCTTCAAATACCGGTGATTCAACGATACCGACCTCTGTCATTTCAGTCACTGTGTGTGTAAAAATCTTACCGGTCTTGTTCCATACAAGCCTTCCAACGACAAGATCATCCAACATTTCAATTTTTTGAATTTCTCCTGTTGCGGATACTGTAAATTCAATCGTTTCGCTGATGGCAAAGCCATAAGGTGCTGATTCTTCAATCATGAGATAGCTCTTTCCAACCTCTAAACCTTTGATCAGATGCGGTTTATCCGTAGATACATAGTCATCAATAATTTTATTTGTTTCTTTCTCCATAACAAGGATATGCGCCCCTGCCAGTTCTTCCGCAAATGTTAGATTTTTCTTAGAAAGTTCAATCTTTGTGATTGCATTGATATCAGTGAAAGAGTTGTTGATTATCGTAATCGTCTGTGCTTTATATTTAGTATCAATATCAAAAACGTTATCTGATAACACATAACCCGCCGGTTGTTTGATTTCCTTGACATAGAAATGACTTTCTTCATCCAAAGAAATAGGAAGATCTGCTTTGAAAGACAGCTTGCCATTTTCATCTGTGACAGCTGTTTCGATCAATGTATCAGCCGAAAGGAGGATTGCATCATCAAGCATGAGATCTGTTTTGGTATATAAGCCGTAGACAGCACCAGCTAACAAGGTTCCTTCATCATCTTTCTTCGTAAGTTCTATATTTACTTTTTGGCGATCATTTTTAAAGCTGATCTCTGCTGATACGACTTCTACTGTCTGATCTTTGTATTCCAGCTTTACTTTCTGGATTTCCTTATTTAAGATCATACCATTTTGTACCTTAGTTTCTTCAATGCGATACTCACCTAATGGAAGCTTGCCGGACGTTGTATAGCCGTTAGTTCCAGTGGTAATCGTTTCAACCACTTTGTCTTTTTCGTATAGAACGGTGCCATCATTGCTTGGATCCATGATATCTGTATCCGCAATAATTTGGAATTCTGTATTTGATTGTCCTTTTGATTCATAATCAAAGGAATAGCTTTCATCATTATTTTGATGTACACCGCTAAAGACTTCACCTTCTTTATATACTGTGATCTGTCCTTTAACAGAAATATCTTCCATCTCAACCGTGATCACAGGGGTAACACCATCCTCACCGATTTCATAGATGCCATTTTCTGAAACTGTAAATTTTACAGGTTCAGTATTCAATACATAACCATTTGGTGCGGTGATTTCTTCCAGCTGATAGTTACCATACATCACAACATCATTTAAATAAACGATACCCTGATCTGTCGTAGACCATGTGTCTACGTTGTGAGGAATAGGGAACCAGACGAATTGAGTTAAATACTCACCAGTATCAAGATTCTTGATCTTGAAGGTCGTATTTGGCAGCAATACCGTCTTGCCGGTTTCAGCATCTTTCTTCACTAGCTTCAGCATACCTTCAAATGGCGCATCATTCATGATGATCCAAGGCTGAGGTTCATCACTGTCTTCGGTGATCGTAAGGATGAAATCTTTCACTGCTTCATGTTCATCCGATTTCTTTGTTTCCCGTACTACATATGTACCATAAGGCAACTTTTGAGATACCAGATATCCTTTTGAATCAGTCACTGATACATCATAAGCAGGGGCTGTATCCCAGCCTAAGCGATCTACATCGGACTTCAGCTTGGCTGTAAATTCAGCACCTTCAAGTGTTGGTACCTCACCCGTTGATCCATTAGAACCAATCTTGATCAAGCTATAAACCTGTTCATTCGGCTTATCTTTGTGCTTTACAGATACACTCACATTTGGAGTATTCTGATCAACATAGTCAAGATCAGCAATAACATCTACTGTATTCACGACAACCGTACCATTACTTGTCATTTCATGAACATCATAGCTACCTAAATAAAGATCAGTCCATGTGATCTTACCATCAGCATCTGTCTGTTTTGTCGTATTCGGAATCACTGAATCTTTCGCATACAAGATACTGCCATCCATAGGATTTAAGATATTCTCATGAGCGTGCAACTCATAAGTGACCCCCTCTAAAATAGAATTGCCTGTCAATCCTGTTTCAGTTTCACCAAATTCCTTTGTAAGAGCAATACGTCCTTTTACACGTGTATTACTGATATCGATCGTATAGGTCTGGTTATTTTCAATTACAGCGATCGGATTACTTTCACTGGCATTAACTGTGTACCCATTCGGAGCAGTCTTTTCTTTTACCTTATAGGTGCCATAATCCAACCAGTCAGAAATCGCAACACCTTCAGAGTTAGTCGTAGTGGTTTGTACAACCTGATTACTGGTATTCAAGATATCAAACTGAGTACCTGCTTTTTTTACGGTTTCACCTGTTTCAGCATCTTTCTTTACGACTTGGATCTTTCCTTGCTTCCAATCATTCGTAGCACTAAAATAAACTGTTTCATTTGGTACGATTTCTATTGAGCGGATCGTACTGTCAAGGATCAGATGTTCAGGCACAGAAGTTTCCTGAATGTAAACTGTCTGTGGCAACAGCTCATTGATCGTTACTGTACCATCCTTTCCCGTTGTATAGGTTCCGATTGGATCATTCATATCTGCATTGTAGCTGATCTTAAAGGATGTATTTGGTACAAGACTATTTCTATCATCTCTCTTTGTGATAGTTAAGCTTCCATATTTATTCACTTTTATAGTAAGAAGTGCAGAAGCTGGATCTGTTATCTTTACTGAAGATATAGCCTGAGAATCTTTTGATTTTACCGCAAACAAACTTCCTAACGCACTTTGATCGATATTACGAACAAGTCTTATCACAGAAGTATCTGATGAAGCAGTTGTTGCCGTTACTTTAAATTTATTTCCGTTTTTTGATATCTCAAGACCGCTTGCGGAAGTCATTGTAAAATACTGAAGTACACCATTCGTATCTTCTATTTCAATTGACTCGCCCACATTTAATGTATAATGACCACCATTAAATGAAGGTACAGTTTCCATCGCATTCACTTTTGCCATTACAGAATCCTGCCATGCTTTCTGACTCACTCTTGTCGGATATCGGCTGCTTACATAGAAATAAAAGTCATTTCCGGCTTTTGTACCAATCGTTTCCCAAATTAAATTCTGTGTCAGAACATAATTGTCATAAGTCGGATTTACACGATACCCGAAATAAGCGATATATGCCAACTTTTTACCTGATTCACGGCTATAACCAATATCTTCAAATGTATATTCTGTATTCATCCCAACCTGTGCTGTCTTACCCGGTTCAATACACCAAGCCACCTCACCATCTATAGTAAGAAATGCGGGAATACCAGTACCCCGTAAACGATGCCAGCTTTGAATTTCAGTTGGAAAAGATTCATTAACATTGTGTGTGGCAGCATATGTCGGAATATGCCATTTAGGTAACATTATCCCAACGGATAATAAGCTTGTTATTAAAATAAAACGTATTTTCTTTTTTAATTTTATAATTAATGAAGTATTTTTATTTTTCATAATTTTTCCCTCCTACTATTTTATATGCACTCCGATTGCAAAAAGGAAAAAAATATTACAAAATTATCAAAAAAATTTATCTGTTTCAAAATAAAAAGCTGTCTGATACGATAAAACAGTAAAAAAGATCATAAAAAAAGAAATATGATTGTCTTCATATTTCTAAAAATCATTTAATATATCAATTCTACTGCATACCATAGTTCATCACAACCATTCGAACAACGAACACCAAAAACAGATACATTTTTCCATAATCCCCACTTTTGCCAAGTTTCACCATTTAATTCATACTGAATATCTGTTGATTTTGCAACTGCATCATTCCAATGATTAAATAGAAGTTCACTTCCTTCATAATAAGTAGTCGTATCGTTGACGACAAACTTATGCTGATGAGGCATTGGTGCCGGCTCCGGCTGAATCGGCTGAGTAGTCACTGATCCATGGCTGCTGTTTGATGAAGCATTTGAATTTGCTGCTGATGTAGCGCTGTTTGAACCAAAAGTTGATTCGCTGTTCTTTGGTGAATCATTTCCCATAGTATCTATTACCGGAATGATCTCTTTAGGTTTTTCATCAATTTGGATCACACATTCTTTTTCTGTCATATTTTCATATTTATCTTTTGCGATAAACGTAACGGGATATTTTCCCACTGTATCAAAATCTACCTCACCTTCCACTGTAACTTCGACAGCAGATAAATCCTTTACTTGAAATAATTTTGTAAGATCGGTTGATTCTCCCTGAATGAGAATGACCTTTTCAGTAAAATTCACAAATTCAGGTGCCGTCGTATCCTCGATATTCACCTTTACATCCTCGGTTTCATCTTTATATGAAAGCGATAAAATATAACTGCCAACCTCCAACCCTGTACCATCTGTATCAAGCGGTTCATTTGTTTTGTTGTTTCCTTCTGCGATAAATACCTTAACAGAAGTACCATGCAGGATATCCTCGGCAGTATCTTCAATTAAATAATCTTTTGGATCAAGTGATAATGGATCACCGTATTCAACTGTAATTTCAGTTTTCGCAAGCTGAAGATCATCAGCAGATGAACAGGCTGTCGTTGATAATAATATGGCTAAAGATAACATGCCATACATCTTTTTATTCATGTTTTTTCCTCCTTGTATCTTAATTTGGTAAATAAGTTCTTTTCTTTTAATAATTATCTGATATATTTTAGAGAAGAGTATAACTTAGATCATGATTTATATAAGATAATATTATAGTAGCGATAAAGAAACTTCAAGAATAAATGATCAAATATTTATATGTCACCCCCCCTACTATTCTTATATGCATCAAAACCCTGAAAAGGAAAAAAATTAGAAAATTTATCAATGTTTTTTTATTGTTGTGTAATAAAGAACATTATATAATATCGATGATAAGATATCTTCATCAACTATTTTCAAGATAAAAATTGATGTGTAATAAGAAAGAAGGAATTTTATGGAAGTATTTCAAATAATCAAGAAGATGGAATTTTATGAACATGAATTCACATTTAACGGTAATGTATATACTTTAGAAATAGAAGGTTCTTTTTATAAATTATTATGGAATCTTGATATGATCATGTATTTTTTCTTTTCGGCGGACTTATTGTTTTCAATTAACAGCCTTTTTCAAAAAACAGAATCCTTTTGGATGACATTTTTAATATTGATCTTAGCGATCATAATCTATACTTACGTAATACGTCATATTTTCAGATATGAAATACGTAAATATGTCTGTCGTAAGAAAAAAGTTAAAATAAGTAAAAAAGAACACATATAAAAACATTACCGATAAATATGATTTCAGTAATGTTTTTTTTAATAACATAAATGAATTATTAGGGAGAAATGTAACTTCTCATATCAGCAATTCTTTCCAAAGCTGTATATCAGTGGATATTTACGAGGCAAATTAATTCGTCCAAAATTAATACTGATTATATAATATATGAACTTCGCATGAAGAAATACTGTAAGAGTGATTTACAATTGTGAGATAAACTCACTTAAATCTTTAGAATGAATCAACTTAGGAATTTTTGAAGTGTCGGATAAAGAGCGTATGATAGAGTCATAAACTGTTTTAAAGATTTTCTTATCCTGTTTGGAAATGGTAATTAACAAGACGATATGAATAAGAGAATCATCCCATTGAATACCTTTTTCTGATATCAAAACCGTAAACATCGTTTTCGTATTAGAAAAATCCATCGAATGCGGAATAGCAAATGTATGAAAGAAACAGGTTGTTGATAGGCTT
Source organism: Traorella sp. mt218 (assembly GCF_055420025.1). NCBI lineage: Bacteria > Bacillati > Bacillota > Erysipelotrichia > Erysipelotrichales > Erysipelotrichaceae > Traorella > Traorella sp. mt218. Next base: position 60,675 of record NZ_JBVAYM010000006.1, on the reverse strand, counting down.
TCCCGATAGAGTACTTTTTCAGTATATCCTTGTTTTTCTAAACCAAAACCAATAATTTTTTCACAAAGAAAGCGAATAGCACTTTCCTTAGTAGAATATGCATCTGTCTTAAAAAACAGATGTTCATGGAAATAAGAAGATAATACTTTATTTTTGTTTGCAATATCTTTTTCAATCAGTTTTTCATTGATTGCATGATAGATCTTCAACTCATCAGCAACCGTATATAACGGAGAAATGATGATGACTTTTTTGCCAATAATGTTGATTGGCTTGATTGAAATAATTAAATCTACATTGTAGTCAATATTAATATCATCTTCATCGGGAGTAACAACTGTCAGATTGATATAATCCTTATGGTACTTTAATATTTGAGCAGAAACAGTATCTATCAAATTCAGATAATCGCTGCAGATCAATAGAATTTTCACTTTTATCAGGTCAACTTCAGAGGCATTCATCAAAAGGCCGATATGAACAGCAATGAAGCCAATTTCCGAATCAGATATCTCTATATGGAACTCATCAGCTATCTTTTTTGAAATATGGATGGAAACTTCAAAAACAAATGGACAATTTTTCTTTAAGGTATCTAAGATATCATTTGAAATTAATTGATTATTTCTAATTCTTTTGATCATTCCATCAATATGCATGGCAAAGTTTTGCAGGGATTTGAAATAATCAATTGAAAACATATAATAGTTAAAGGTTTCTGAAAGAATCTGATCAATTCTATGAATAAAATCTGGAGCTAAAACAGGGTTTGTTTTCTCATTTGAATGTAAATATTCCTGATTTTTTATTTGTCCAGACAGTAGCAAGGCAATATAAATGATATCTTCTTCATGTGGTTGAATATTCCAGTGTAAGGAATAACTTTTACAAATATCTTTGGAAATCTGATATTCTACAGACTGCTGATCTACATAGTTTTTCGGCAGATCTTTAATATAGATGGCAGATTTCATTCTAAATAGTGCAATTGTAATATTCAGATATAAATTAAATGAGTAGTTTTTATCAACATAATAGCCATGTCTGTTGATTGACTCATTTACAATTGTTTGTATTCTGGTGAAATTCAGTTGATCGAAATATTTTGAAATATTGTTTATGGAATTGAAAGTAGAACTTGTTTCTTCTTTGATCAGCTCCATGATCAGCTTTCTTTTGTAATATTCACTACCTTCGATAGAGATGGATCCTCGTTCACGTTTCAGCTCAAGGTTATGATCCGCTAGTATTTTACTGATTTTTTTGATCTCTTTTTCAAGAGTGCTTACTGAAATATATAACTTGTCTGCAAGCTGATTGATATTGTATGTTTTATTTTTCATGATCAGCCGCCGAAGAATGATATGTGTATTGTTGGTATTTTCGACAAATAGTGAAGGATCGAGCTGTGATAACACAGTTGGATCGATCTTATAGCCATACGGTGTATTTATGATTAAATTTGTTTTTTTATTAATATAAGCAATATCGTTCTGAATGGTCCTTTTTGAATAATTTAAAAGCTGCGATAGTCTTTCGCAGGTAATAGTATCATTCTGATTTGTAATCAAATGGATGATTTTCAGTTGCCTATCTGTAAATTGATTCATATTCTTCACCACTTATATTATAATCTATCCTTTTTTCATTTCAATTTTTTATTTACCAGGGGGTACGCAAAAACAAAAATGCACAACATGAGTGTTTGTTATAGAATGATGCCAAGGAGGAAAGCGATAGATATGGAAAAATCACAAGTACAGTTATTAGCGTTTCAATTGATTGCACATTCTGGAGATGCGCTAAATCACTTTAACCTTGCTTTAGACAATGCAGAGGAGGGAAAGTTTCAAGAAGCTCAAAAAGAGATTCATGAAGGAGATAAAGCGCTTGTGGCAGCACATAAAGCACAGACGGGCATGCTTACTTCCGAAGCGAGAAATGAAGTCATAGAATATAGTGTTATCATGATGCATGCCCAGGATCATCTTATGACAACGCTGAATTATGAACGGTTTGCAAAAAGGCTGATCAAGTTGTATGAAAAGATGCTTAACGAAAAAGAATAAAGGAGGAAAAAATGAATAAACTACAAAATTTACTAGAAAAGAAGCTTCTCCCATTAGCTGGTATGATGCAGAGCAATAAGATATTAAGCTCCATATCCAATGGTCTGATGGCTGGAGTTCCATTTATGATTATTGGCTCGTTGACGCTGGTAATCAGTACACCACCGGTCGATTACACTACTTTAGATCCGGGAATTATCTATACGTTTATCAAGGGATGGACAGATTTAGCTAACTCGCTTGGTAATATTCTGACAATGGTCAGCTTTGCCAGCATGAATTGCTTTGCTCTGATTTCAAGTGCAGCTATTGGTTATTATTTGGGACAGAAGCTTGGTATCAAGGGATTGTCAGCAATGGTAAACGCATTGGTTGCATTTCTGGTTACTGCTACATTTACATATGACGGTGAATTAATTCAGGGCTTTACAAACTATGGAGGACAAGGTCTTCTGAGTTGTATCATCGTATCAGTATTATCTACTTTGGCATTGTCTTGGCTTATCAATCATAATGTCGGAAAGATCAAAATTGGTGGTGCAGGAGTGCCTCCCGCTATTACCCAAAACTTTGTTACATTAGTACCATGTGCCATTATTGTATTTTCTTGGGCAATCATAAATACGCTATGCATCCAGATTGCCGGGGTAGCATTTCCAAATGTCATTGATTTAGTCATGTCACCTTTAGTATCCATTCTGCTATCTCCTGCTGGAACGATTATTTATTGTCTTCTTTGCAGCTTAGGATGGTGGTTCGGTATTCATGACAACGCCTTCTCAGGTTTCTCACCATTCCTTTGGACAGCATTTTATGCCAATCAGGCAGCTTATGCAGCAGGAACGAACATTTATGAGCTGCCATACATCGTAAATTATGGTATGTATTATACATTTGTAAATATTGGTGGTTGTGGAGCAACCTTTGGTCTTGCGGTGTTATTATTTTTATTCTCTAAATCCAAACAGTGTAAGACAGTTGGTAAATTAGGAATCCTTCCAGCATTTTTCAATATCAATGAACCAATTATCTTTGGTGTTCCGCTGATGATGAATCCGGTATTTATCATTCCTATGGCGATTACAACAAGTGTTAACTTCATTATCACATATGTTGCAACTGCATTGAAGCTGGTGCCGCATGTCGTTTCCTTTGCCGGATGGAATTTGTGGACACCAATTGGTGGCTTTTTAGCAACATTGAGCTGGACAGGGTCGGTTTTGGCAATCGTTCTTATTATAGTAGATATGCTCATCTACTATCCATTCTTTAAAACTTATGATAATCAGAAGTTGAAAGAAGAAGCGAACGATCCAAATCAATAAGGTGTTTTGATGATTTTTCCATAAATATATTATTAATCGCGTATAAAATTTATGAAACTTAATTTATTATTGATCTGCAGTTTAGGAATGTCCAGTAGCATATTGGAGATGAAAATCCGTGAAGAGGCGGAAAAGCGAGGCTATGATTGTAAAGTTCATGCAATCTCTGTTCAAGAAACATCAGAATATGCAGGAGAGCAATATGATGCAGTACTTATTGCTCCACAAATTGTTTATTTGACAAAAGAAATCCAAAAAGATATTCACCAAGATACAGTCTTAGTGAATATGGCTGTTACTGACTATGGCATGATCAAGGCAGACAATATTTTGGATGCGACAATTCAGGCAATTGAAGAACATAAACGATAGAAAAACAAAGGTGTAGTTAGAGAGAAGATATGAGGAGAAATACATGAAAAAATTTAAAGATGGTTTTTTATGGGGAGGTGCATGTGCCGCAAATCAGTGTGAAGGTGCATGGGATAAGGATGGAAAAGGCCTGTCAATCATTGATGTGTTGTCAATCGAAGAACACAATAGAGATCACGTCACCTTAGAACTAAGAGAAGGTGTAAATTACCCGTCACATAAAGGTAATCAATTTTATGAACGTTATAAAGAGGATATTGCCTTGTTGGCTGAAATGGGAGTTAAATGTTTCCGATTATCTATCAGCTGGTCAAGAATTTTTCCCAATGGTGATGATGAACAGCCTAATGAGCTCGGTTTACAGTTTTACGAGAATGTTTTTAAAGAATGTCGTAAATATGGTATAGAGCCTTTGGTTACTTTGTCACATTGTGAGATGCCATTAAATCTAACGAAAAAATATAAAGGCTGGGCAAATAGAAAATGTATTGATTTCTTCGTACGATATGCTGTGACTTGCTTTGAAAGATATAAAGATTTGGTAAAATACTGGATTACTTTCAATGAAATTAACTTTATATTTAATACTGGATATTTGTATCAGAACGGTGGTGTCAATCTGGAGGATGGAGATAACAAAAAAGAATTGATTTATCAAGTTGCACATAATCAATTGCTCGCAAACGCCAGATGCGTCATTGAATCACAGCGGATCATTCCAGGTAGTTATTGTAATGCATCCCTTTCCGCAACTATATGCTATCCAAGAACTTGTGATCCGCTAGATTACTATGAAAGTATCGTCGATATGAATGAATATCAGTATGGATTCTTAGATGTGATGTGTGATGGCGAATATAATTATCAATGGTTAAACACGATTGAAAAAGAGCAATTACATATTGAAACAGAGCCGGAGGATTTTGTTATCTTAAGAAAGGGAATAGGTAATTATATACCTTTCTCTTACTACTTCTCGGGTATTTCGAGAGATAGATCAAACAGCAGTCGGGGAGATCGTACAAAAAATAACGATAATCCTTATTTAACCAAAAATGACTGGGGATTTATCATTGATCCAGATGGTTTAAGAAATACCTGTGAAGTGTTTTATAGCAGATACAGAAAACCACTCTTTATCGTTGAAAATGGAATGGCAAAGCAGGAAGAATTGGTTGATGGTACTGTTCATGATGATTATAGAATCGAATATTTACGAAATCATATCCGATCTTTGCATGAGGCGGTGGATGACGGATGTGATGTTATGGGTTATACCACTTGGGCTCCAATTGATTTGATTTCACAAGGTGGTGGCATCATGAGCAAACGATATGGTTTTATCTATGTTGATCTTAATGACGATGGATCAGGTACAGGAAAAAGATATAAAAAGGACAGCTTTTATTGGTATAAAAAAGTAATCGAAACAAATGGGGAAGAGTTGTAGTTTAAACTTATATATTAGTTATCGGCATTATGATATTGTAGATAGTGGAGAAGTATAAGCTTAATGTACTTATATGGATTTGTATCATTTTCGATTCCATCAGGAAGGATAATTTGATTGAGCTTGAAGGAGGAGGCTTTGAAATGGAAAGCATAACAAAAGAAGAGCTGTATCGTTCTGTACAGACAATAGCAAAGACGTACATAGATTTTTACGATACTTTACGTGAAAAGAAGGCGGTGACTATTGCTAGTGATGACGTCATTCAAAAATTGAGAAATATCGGTTTTTCAAAAGAAGGGCGCGAGTTGGATCAAGTGATTCACGAGATGATTGAAACTATTTATGCGAATCAGGCAATTATGCAGCACCCGCGGTTTTTCGCCTTTGTACCAAGTCCGGCTTCTCCGTTATCATGGATTGGTGATGTCTTGACAGATTCTTACAATCCACATGCAGGGACATGGTTAGAAAGTTCTAGTGCAAGCTGCATTGAACAGGAAACAATCAAATGGTTATGTCAAAAAGCAGGATATCCGAAAACGGCAGGAGGATTATTTGTTTCGGGTGGCTCAATTGCAAATCTGACAGCTCTTGTTGTTGCACGTCATGCAAAACTTTCAGAAGATATGTACTTCAATGGGGTTGCATACCTTTCTCAGCAGACACATTTTTCCGCCGCTAAGGCACTGCGTATTATGGGACTGACTACAGAACTGATTCGCATCATTCCTTGTGACGATCAGTTACGAATGGACACTCGTTGTCTGGAAAAGGCAATCTTGCAGGATCTTGAAGCAGGAAAAAAACCATTTGTAGTAGTTGCAACGGCAGGAACGACAAATACAGGATGCATCGACCCGCTTCATCCGATTGCAGATATTTGTGATAGGTATGATTTATGGTTCCATGTTGATGGAGCCTATGGTGTCTCTGTCTTAGTTTCAAATGAGTATCATCATCTGTTAGATGGGATTTCTCGTGCAGATAGTATTACATGGGATGCACACAAATGGTTATTTCAAACGTACGCATGCAGTATGATCCTTTTTAAAAATTCACATGATCTTGCCAATTGTTTCAGCTCTAATCCTGAATATCTGAAGGATGCCGTGGCAGAAAATGATGAAGTGAATTATTGGGAGTGGGGAATTGAACTCACTCGGCCAGCTCGCAGTTTAAAGTTGTGGCTGACCTTACAAACGTTAGGAACGGATAAGCTTAGTGAAATGGTTACCCATGGTATCCAATATGCTCAGTGTTTAGAAGAAATAATTAAAGAGAAACCAAATTGGGAAATTGTAACTTCGGCCCAACTGGCTATCATTAATTTTCGTTACGCACCTAAATCATTAAGTGAACATTCTTGTGATCAGATCAATGAGGCAATTTCACATAAAATGACAGAAAATGGGTTTGCTTGTGTATTGACTACCCAATTAAAGGGAAAAACGGTTTTAAGGATTTGTTCAATTCACCCAGAAACAACAGAAAAAGATTTAAAGGAAACAGTTGAACTTTTAAATAAGTATGCAATTGAAGCGAGTGAGGAAATACTGTCATAATCAAAAGAGTACTTCTATAAATAATTATCATCAGATAGTTACTGATTATTAACTATGATAAAATAAATCACTGATATCTTCTAATTAGAAACAAGAAATAGGACAGTTTGTGATCCATATCTTGCCGATTAGATACAATATATAATTAAATTTCTATGTAAGCCATCACGTCATCATGACGCTGATGGCTTTTCTAATGTTTGAGTATAATTATTCATTCTGCTTGTCGTTGTTTCTTTGCTTCAATATTGGCACAATGTTCTTTGATCTTTTATTAGACTTTATTTATATGATTGGTATATTTGTTGTTAAAGTTTCTTTTCTGACTTCTCCACATGTTTTACGGAAATTCATTGATGTAATAATCAAGTGTTTTATAGATTGCTTTTATCATCTTGTCTTTTGTAGTTATGCATGGAAATAAAGTAAATAAGATATCTTTAAATAATCCTTGAAACTGTTCACAGGGCTTATTGTCTATACATGAATGATTAACTGGATATTTTTATTATACTTACATAATAAACTTATACTTAGGAATATTTTGTATTCAAAATAAAAAAGTTACTATGTTAATCATAATACAACAAAAATATTAAGATTATTCACCTTATAGTGCAAATATTCAATCATTCATATAATTTGCAATTTACTTCTTCCGAATAGTTAACTAGAACAATTAAAATAAAAATTATCTAAAGATATAAAAATGGTAATTTTAATTATCAAATATGAACTTTTCTTTCATTAATCAACTAGTTAAAATAAATTACGAAGGAGGAGAGATTGATGCGAGAAACAGATATTATACGTTGTCTTCGTGAAAATGATTATATTTCATATGAAGCATTAGCGCAAAAATTGAATCTATCTCAAAACACAATTCGTAGGACTATACAACTTATTAATCAAGATAAGGAAAATGGTTGTTATATTAGAAATGTCAAACACGAAGGGTTGAAGGTTTTTATAGAAGATAATGAAAAATTCGAAAAGTATTTTCAAGCATCAATACGTGAAATTGATTATTTTAGTCAACCACAAAGGACCCATATTATTTTGTTTTATTTAATGCAGTCATCGACTTATGTGACACTACAGGAATTAAGCGATTATACCGGATTAAGCCGATCTACTTTATTAACAGATTTAAAACAAGTAAGTCAGGAATTAGAAAGTAATCACTTAACTTTAGAAAACAGACGTCATTATGGGATTAGAATAAAAGGAAATGAAAAAGATTATCGTAAGGCATTTTCAAAATATGTTATCGAATCAGAATTATATGTCGAACCTGTACGTGATTATTTAGATTTTATTTCAAAGTTTGATGATAGACTTCTTCAAGAAAAACTAAGAGCTATAATCAGAAAGTATAATCTTGAAATTTCAGAATTAGCATTTCAAAATATTATGATACATTTGCAAATTGTAATGTATCGTTCATACCAACAAAATTTTATCCAAAAGCTAGAGAAAAAAATAGATATTGATCCGCTCTATTTAAGTATTTCGGAGGAAATTAAAAAAATAGTATATGAACAAATATGTATTGAGTTACCTGAAGATGAAATAAAATTGTTTGCCCTGGAGATACAATCAAAAACCTCGGTGTTAAATCAACATGAAAAAACGAGAGAACTATATGAAATAAAAATTAAAGAAATACTTAAACAATTAGATGAAGAATTTAATGGTGATTTTCAAAATGACGATGAATTAATTGGTAATTTACTGTTACATATTTATCCGCTTATTGACCGTATAGGATATAATTTTCAATTAAAAAATCCTTTAATTGATGATATATATTTAAAATATAATAATGTATTTACAGTAGCAATTCGTTTTGCCGATTTAATTTCACAAGGCATGGACAATTTTGAATTAACTAAAGATGAAATTGGATTTATAACACTTCATTTTGCTTCTCATTTTGAGAAAATAAAAAAGAAACAGCTGGAAGATGTAAAAAGGATTGCTGTTATATGTGTAACAGGAAAAAGCACTTCGTTGCTCATAAAACTTAAATTAGAAAGTATTTTTATGAATGCGAGCATTGTAGTGATTTCAATGAATGATATTGAGGCCGCAGAAAAAGAAAAGCCGGATTTAATCTTATCTACTGTTCCGATAGGAGAAGAATATCATGGCATACCAATTATTCAAATTAAAGAATTCCTAAGTGATGATGAGATTACTGAAATAAAAAACAAAACTCTTTTAAAATTAAGACAACAAAAATCAGAAAGTAGAACTCTATTGAATGTCTTAGCACTTTTTAATAAAGAATTATTTCAAATAATTGAAAGTGGGGATTATTTTGAAATAATTAAACAGCAAGCAGAATATATGCATCAAATTGGAAAAGCTAATTCTGATTATCCAAAGCTGGTTTTACAAAGAGAAAAAAAATATCCTACAATTTTTATGAATGGAGTTGCAAGTCCTCATCCTATCCGGTTAGAAGCAAATGAAAGCTGTGTTGGAGTAACAATATTAAAAAAACCATTGCGATGTTTTGATAAAGAGGTTCAAATGATCTTTTTAATAAATTTACGAGCTGATTGTTTGTTTTTACATCAGGAATTACAACGTCTTTTATTAAAAATTATAGAAAATGATGATTTACGCAGAAGATTGTTAAACTGTGATAGTTATGAAGCGTTTATTTATGAGCTTAAAAAATTAATTTAGGAGGAACTTAAAATGAATGAGAATTATGAACAAATTGTGACAGAAATTATAGCTAATAGTGGCATGGCAAGGAGTGAAATGATTCAAGCAATTTGGAAAGCTAGAGAGAATGATTTTGAAGGTGCTGATAAATTGATGAAAGAAGCAGAAAAAAACCTTAATCAGGCTCATTTAATCCAAACCAAGCTTCTTCAAAATGAGGTAAAAGGAAATAAGACTGAAGTTACTTTACTGATGGTACATGCGCAGGACCATTTGATGACAGCTATTACTGTAAAAGAAATAGCAACAGAACTTATTAAAGAAATTAAAATTCGATTAGAGAAAAATTAATTGTAAGGAGGTTAATACATGACAAGTTTTCCAAAAGATTTTTTGTGGGGAGGTGCAACTGCAGCATATCAATTTGAGGGTGCATGGAATGAAGATGGAAGAGGGCCTGCTGTCCGTGATTTTAGAACAGTCGGAACGCCGAAAAAAAGACGGCAGGTGACATACATTGATAAAGATGGTCATCCCGGAATGATGCCTGCAATCCGTGGATTGAACCTTCCGGATGGTGCAAGATATGCAATATTAGATAATTGCTATTATCCAAATCACATTGCTGTAGATTTCTATCACCGATATAAAGAGGATATTGCTCTGTTGGCTGAGCTTGGTTTTAAAGTTTTCAGAATGTCGATTTCATGGTCAAGATTATTTCCGAAAGGGGATGAAGAATTACCTAATTCAAAAGGAATTGAATTTTATAGAGAAGTCTTTAAAGAATTAAGAAAATATAAAATAGAACCTTTAGTTACGTTATGGCATTTTGATACACCTGTTTATTTAGAAGAAAAGTATGGTGGATGGAATAATAGAAAAACAATACAATTTTTTGATCATTATGCAGAAACTTGCTTTAAAGAATTTAAAGGTTTAGTCAGGTATTGGATAACTTTTAATGAAATAAATAATGCTGTTGGTATGTTAGATATGTATGGAAGTGATGCTACAGATAAAGCGTATCAGGAAGCATATAATCAATTACATTATCAGTTTCTTGCAAGTGCTCATGCTGTTAAAAAAGGTCATGAAATCGATAAAGAAAACGTTATTGGTTGCATGATATGTGGCATTCCTCATTATCCGTTAACTTGTGATCCTAATGATATTATTGCTACTCGATATAGATGGGAAAAAGGTATTTTCTATAGTGGAGATGTTCAATGCAAAGGAGAATATCCATCTTTTTCAAAACGATTATGGAATGAGCATCAGGTTACAGTAGATATTACAGATCAGGATTTAATTGATTTAAAAGAAGGGGTTGTTGACATGTATACTTTTTCTTATTACATGTCGAATATAGTTACTACTCATGAAATCAAAGATATGGTCGCAGGAAATATAGCCAATGGAGAAAGAAATCCTTACTTAGATTATTCTGAATGGGGGTGGGCAAATGATCCGAAAGGACTGAGATACTTTTTAGAAGTTATATATGATCGTTATCATTTACCTGTCATGATTACTGAAAATGGATTGGGAGCAGTAGATAAAATGGAAAATGACGGTACGATTCATGATGATTATAGAATACAGTATATGAAAAATCATATTCTTGAAATGAAAAAAGCTATTGATCATGGAGTTAATTTAATTGGCTACACTATGTGGGGATGCATTGATCTTATTTCGGGTGGAACAGGTCAAATGAGTAAACGATACGGTGTGATTTATGTTGATCGTGATGATGAAGGTAATGGAACATTAAATAGATTTAAAAAGGATTCGTTTTATTGGTATAAAAAAGTCATAGAAACAAATGGCGAAAATTTGTAAATATAAAGAAAGGAGCATTTCTATGAAAAAAATTTTGTTAATGTGTATGGGAGGTTTTTCAACTGGGCTATTGGTTGAAAAAATGAAAGAAGCGGCTAAAAATAGCAATGAAGAAGTCGAAATTACGGCTATAGGTTCAACATCTTTAGATGAAGTTGTTAAGGACTATGATATTCTTCTGTTAGCACCACAAATTAATTATATTGCTGCAGAAGTAGAAAAAAAGTATCCCGATCTGCCTGTTTATTTAATTCAGCCAACTGATTATGGAAGATTAAAAGGCGACAAAATATTAGCTAAATCATTAGAAATGATTCGATAGATATAAAGGAGGATAAATATGAATACATCAAATACATTTTTAAATAAAATAACTGTTTTCTCAAGAAAACTAGCGGCTAACAATTATATTAAGAGCATTCAAAGTTCATTTATGGCATTTATTCCGTTAATGATGTTATCTAGTTTTGCTACATTATTTAGTTCATTGATTTTTAATGATGGTGGGATCTTATCAGGGTTTATGACCGCTGAAACATTAGAATCCATTAGGACTATTTTTACTTCAGTAACAAATGGTACAAATAACATTATTTCCTTAGCTTTAGCTGTTGCGATTTCTTATTATTTATCAAAATATAAAAATTTTGATAATCCTATTGGAGCCGTACTGTCTGTATTATCAATCATGGTTATTATTATGCCATTAACATTGGCTGTGACTTCTGAAGAAACAACCATTAATGCAACAAACATGATTTCATTCACTTATACTGGTACAAGCGGTATTATCGTGGCAATGATTATTGGCTTAATAGGTACAACAATCTTTATGAAATTAAGCAATAATACTCATCTGCAGATTAAAATGCCTGCTGGAGTTCCAGAAGTATCAGCTAAATCGTTTAATGTGCTTATACCAACTATCTTAACTGGTTTCATTTTCGCAATTATTGCATTTATATTTAGATTAGCCGGTACAACAATTTATCAATTTGTGGTTTCACTTATTCAAGTACCTTTGAAAGGATTGGTAACTGGACTTCCTGGATTTACTTTTGTTGCAGCCATCGCTTCATTCGTGTTTACATTAGGTATTCATTCTTCAGCTGTTAATAATGTTGTTTTGCGTCCTTTCTTAGCTGCTAATATGAATGAAAATATGATTGCATTATCAGCAGGACTAAAAGCGCCTAATATCATTAGTGATGCTTTTATGGATTATTATTTACGTATTGGTGGAGCGGGTTGCATCCTTGCTCTTGTAATTGCTATTTTCATAGTAGGAAAGAAAAAACAAAATCGAGAAATCGCAAAGATTGCTTCTATACCGGCTTTGTTTAATATCGGAGAACCTATAATATTCGGCCTTCCAGTTATGCTAAATCCAATTATGATCGTTCCATTTGTTTTATGCCCAACTGTATGCATTCTTTTGGGATATGCAGCTACGGCTATAGGTTTTGTGGATCCACTAATTGTCTATACTCCTGCTACTACACCTGTAATTTTCGCAACTTTCATTGGAAGTGGAGGCGATTTGAAAGCCTGCTTAGTACAGGCAGTGATGCTTGTGATTTGTACATTGATTTATATGCCTTTTGTTAAATTATATGAAAGAACATTAGTAGATGAAGATGAAGAAGCAAATGACTAAATAAAAATCAGACCATCATTAAATACTTATTTAGTATTTATAATAGATGGTCTTTTTATTAATTTTATAAATCTTTCAATAAATATTGAATATTTCATCTGAATAAGTCAATAATTAAAAAACGGCCTCAGTGAGCTTGTGAAGTTAAAAAAATCAAAAGCAATCATAGTATTTATTTAGGAAAATATCTGAATGAACGTCTGGAGAAAATTTTGAAATATAAAATGAATATTCAAAAAAACAGTCTTCTTTCTCAAACAAATATCAATGGGGCTAGAAATGATGCTGTCTGCCAGTAAATGTCAGAAAGATATTATTGCTGTAAGCAGAAGACCGGGGCATAGTAATGTGAACATGACATTGCAGGTTATATGCATCTTATCAAGAGAAATGAAGACGAAGCAACTGCCTACATCAGCAATTCTTCTCAAAATCTTCTCAACGGGCCTCTTGAAAATACAAAAAAAGTCCTAAATATAGGACTTTCTAAGTAATTTGGTGACTCGTACGGGATTCGAACCCGTGAATGCATGCGTGAAAGGCATGTGAGTTAACCGTTTCTCCAACGAGCCATCAATGGCGCCTAAAACAGGACTCGAACCTGTGACCTGCCGGTTAACAGCCGGATGCTCTACCTACTGAGCTATTTAGGCAAGTGCTTAATTATAATAGCATGACCTTTAAGATAATGCAAGCACTTTTTAAAAAAATATTGAATTGAATGAAAGGGAATATTATAATATCACTGCTGAGAGGAAAAAAATATGAAATTACTTCTGAAGTACATAAAAAACTATATAAAAGAAACGATCCTTGGTCCTTTTTTTAAATTGCTGGAAGCAGGCTTCGAGCTGTTTGTTCCTTTAATTATTGCAAAGATGATAGATGAAGGAATTGCTCAACAAAATCAGACATTGATTTGGCTTTGTGCATTGGCATTAGGCTTATTGGCTTTGATCGGTTGTATCAGTGCTATCAGTGCCCAATATTTCAGTGCTAAGGCCGCTGTTGGAATGAGCGAGGAAATGCGTCGTGATTTATTTGCCCATATTGAAAGCTTTGGTTATACCGAGATCGATCAGGTAGGTACAAGCACCTTGATTACCCGCCTTACCAATGATATCAATCAGGTACAAAATGGTGTGAATTTGTTTTTACGTCTGTTTTTACGTTCACCTTTTATCGTATTCGGATCAATGATAATGGCATTTACCATTAGCCCTCGATTAGCAATCGTATTTGTAATTACGATTTTAATTTTATTTCTGGTTGTCATTTTCATCATGGTCGTAAGTATTCCGCTGGTGAAGAAGGTAGCCTCTCTTATTGAAAGGATGACCCAGCTCGTATCGGAGAATTTAAGCGGTGTCCGTGTCATTCGAGCCTTTCATATTGAAAAAGAACAGGCGGAAGAATTTGAAACGCAAAATAAAAATTATTACGATGCCAGCATACTGGTTGGAAAGATCAATGCATTTTTAAATCCTGTAACCACATTGATCTTAAATTGTGCCATTCTTATCCTGATATATAAAGGTGGCTTTCAGGTATTTGAAGGAAGCATCACACAAGGTCAATTGGTAGCCTTGGTTTCTTATATGTCAAGCATCCTGATCGAACTGATCAAACTTGTAAATCTTGTATTAAATCTGACTAAGGCCATCGCCAGTGCTTCACGTATCGAATCGATCTTTAATATGCAGACAAGCTATTTGAATCAGCCTGAGGAAATCTCTTATGAAGACAATTGTGTCTTTCATTTCGAGCATGTTTCATTTAGGTATCAAAATGATCAGATGGATACGATACAGGATGTGTCTTTCTGTATTCCGAAAAATAAACGTATAGGTATTATTGGCGGTACAGGAAGTGGTAAGAGCACATTGGTTCACTTGATGGGACGCTTCTATGATGCAAGCAGTGGTAAGATCTTGTATAAGGGCGTTGATATCAGTCATGTTGATTTGAAAAAGCTTCATGAAGAAGTGGTTCTGGTTCCGCAGCAGGCAGTCTTATTCAAGGGTACGATTGCTCAAAACTTAAGATGGGGGAAAAAGGATGCCAGTGAAGCAGAAATGATGGAAGCCTGTCGAAATGCCCAGATGGCAGATTTCGTAGAGGAAAAGGGTCTGGATTATGAAATTGCACAGAATGGATTGAATTTAAGCGGTGGGCAGCGTCAGCGTTTGACAATCGCCCGGGCATTAGTTGCAAAGGCAGAGGTCTTAATTTTAGATGCCAGCAGCAGCGCATTGGATTATGCAACAGAGGCAGCATTACGAAAGGCAATTGCTCAAAATTATGAATGTACATTGATCACGATTTCCCAGCGTGTATCGTCATTGATGGATTGCGATATGATCTTAGTGATGGATGAAGGAAAGCTTGTAGGCATGGGTACACATGAAGAGCTTATGAAAAACTGTGTCATTTATCAGAAAATCAGTGCCTCACAGATAAGGGAGGTGGAAGCATGAATCGGAAAGCGGTCATGAAAAGAGTTCTTTTCTATATACAACAGGATAAAAAATTAGTAGTTGCCTCTTTTATTTGTGCTTTTATTAGTGTGATTACGACTTTATATCTGCCAATCTGCATCGGTGAGGCCATTGATTATGCAATAGGGACGGGAAATGTTGATTTTAATGCGATTATTCAGGTATTGATACGTATGGCAGCTGTACTGCTGATAAATGTTGGCGTAACATGGCTGATGAATCGGATCAATAATAAATTAACATATCATGTTTCTTACAGGATTCGTAAGGATGCGGTCGAGCATATCAGCAAGTGTCCGATTTCTTATATTGATTCTCATGATCAGGGGGATCTTCTCAGCCGTATCTTAAATGATGTGGAGATTCTTTGTGATGGCCTTTTGATGGGCTTTACACAGTTTTTCACAGGTGTTTTGAGTATCTTTATTACTTTGTTTATCATGCTTCAGATTGATATGCGCATGGGAATTTTGGTCTTATTAATTACACCTCTTTCACTTGTCATGGCAGCCTTTATTTCTAAAAAGACACATTTGCTTTTTTTGATACAATCTAAAAACAGAGGAAGCATCAGTGCTTTTATCAATGAAAGAATTTCTCATCATAAAGTAAGTGTTGCCTATGAACATCAGCAGGAAAATATTGAAGAGTTCAATGCTATGAGCGAGGAATTAAAAGAAAGCTCAATGAAGGCCATTTTTTATTCATCTTTGACGAACCCATGTACCCGTTTTGTCAATGCTATTGTATATGCTTCAGTTGCATTGATGGGTTCACTGATCGTTATTGGAGGCAGCATGAGCGTCGGACAGCTGACCATTTATCTCAATTATGCAAATCAGTACACAAAACCATTTAATGAGATTACCAGTGTCATCAGTGAGCTGCAGAATGCTTTAGCGTGTGCTCAGCGTGTATTTGAATTTATTGATTCACCTGTGGAAAAATTAGATGCACCCGATGCTTTTGATCTTGAAAATGTAAAAGGAAAGGTTGAATTGCGTCATGTCAGCTTTTCTTATAATAAGAATAAACCGTTGATCAGTGATTTTAATCTGGTTGTTCAGCCGGGACAGCGCATAGCCATCGTAGGCCCGACAGGATGCGGAAAGACAACATTGATCAATCTGTTAATGCGTTTTTATGAAATTGATGAGGGAGATATTCTGCTTGATGATATAAACTATCGTGATATTACAGTAAAATCTCTGCGTAATCATTTCGGTATGGTCTTACAGGATACGTGGATCAAAAATGCTACGATTCGAGATAATATTACTTTGCACAAACATATCAGTGATGAAAAGCTGATCGAAGCCAGCCGTAAAACAAAAGCTCATTCGTTCATCCAGCGTTTGCCTCAAGGCTATGATACGATGCTGGGAGATATCAGTTCGAATCTTTCGATTGGCCAGAAACAGTTATTATGCATTACTCGTGTTATGGTGCAGGATCCTAAGATCTTGATTTTAGATGAGGCAACCTCTAATATTGATACACTAACGGAGCTGCAGGTACAGCATGCTTTTCAGGAATTGATGAAAAATAAGACAAGTTTTATCGTTGCCCATCGTTTGAGCACGATTCAAAATGCGGACTGCATTCTGGTGATGAAGGATGGCAAGATCATTGAAAAAGGAACCCATGAAGCACTTTTAAAACAAAAGGGCTTTTATGCAACCCTGTATCATTCGCAATTTTTAAATCAAATGAGTTGACTTACATGTGAAAAATGCATATCCTAACAATAGGGAGGAAATAAAATGAACATAAAAAGAAGTATCCTTGAAACGATTGGTCATACTCCTTTAGTAGCGTTAAATGATCATTTGTTTGCGAAAGTTGAATCATTTAATCCCGGAGGAAGCGTGAAGGATCGAATCGCATATAAGATGATCCGACAGGCTCTTGATGATGGAAGAATTGATCAAAATACGGTCATCATTGAACCGACAAGCGGCAATACAGGTGTCGGCTTAGCCATGGTTTGTGCTGCCCTGCATATGAAATGCGTCATTGTTTTGCCGGATTCGATGTCTTTAGAACGAAGAAAGCTGATACAGGCCTATGGAGCTGAGCTTGTACTGACAGAGGGGTCACTCGGTATGAAGGGAGCTATTGCGGAAGCAATGCAGCTTCATGATGAGATCAGCAATTCATTTATTCCTCAACAGTTTGAAAATAGTGATAATCCACTGGCGCATTATGAAGCGACAGCAGTTGAGATCTTAGATGATACAGATGCACAAATTGATATCTTTGTAGCGGGCATCGGTACGGGTGGTACGATCAGTGGTGTCGGCCGATATTTGAAAGAACATAAGAAGGATGTTGAAATTATTGGTGTAGAGCCATTGGAGAGTGCAGTGATTACGACAGGTGAAGCCGGAAAGCATAAGATTCAGGGAATCGGAGCAGGCTTTATTCCTAAAAATTTAGATCAAAGCGTCGTTGATAAGGTTGATACCGTAAGTGGTGAAGAAGCTTACAGCGGTGCGAATGAGCTGGCACAGAAATATGGCATCTTATGCGGTATATCTGCCGGAGCAGCTTATTTTGAAGCAAAAAAATTACAGGAAAAAGAAGAAAACAAAGGAAAAAATATCGTTGTTTTGCTGCCGGATACAGGGGAGCGATACTTATCAACGGATTTATTTAAATAAAAAACTTCAATGCGCAACATTGAAGTTTTTTTAATAGACAGGGATACAGGCAAGTATGAGTGCTACTGCCAAAATAGCGTAGCCTGTATATAAAAGCTTTTTTTCATCAGGCGTATAAGCATTGTCAGGTGTTTTCAGCTGTCTTTTTGAAAAGCGTACTCTGACGATACATACGATCGCGATACCGGCAAAAGCGGCAATATACGTAATGAGTTCTTTGATTGAGATTGGCATACTATCTCCTTTCATCTTTAATAAAAGTATTTATAATGTTAACAATACTATTATGTATTATATCTTGAATGTTTTCATTCATCAAGGAAAAACTAAAACGGCTGAATGTTTGAAGGGGAGGAAGATTCAGCCGTTTTATTAAAACGAGGCTTTTACACCTAAATGTTTCGTTTTTATTATAGAGTAAAAGTTGATGTTTTGAGAGAAAATTAAAAGAAAAATAATTGTGGTAAATTTTTGGATATTCAAACATAATATATAAAAAATTACCACATTACATGTTCTTATTTTATTAGTACAAAATGAAAAAAAAAGATATAATGGATATGAAAGGAAGGATCATAGATTATGATGAATTATATAAAAGATAAAACAACGGTTGAATTAACGAATCGTTCTGATCTTTATCCGGGAATGATGCTTTATTCTTATCTGGTAAGACAAAAGAAAGGTGAAAAAAAGACGTACGAGGACAGTGAAAAGGAAACCTTGATCGTTTTACAGGAAGGAAAGCTTACTTTGAATTATGAAGGAAAGAGCGCAACGATCGAACGTGGTAACGTATTCGATGATGCACCTGTCGGACTTCATGTATGCAAAGGAGTCCATGTTGAAGTAAGTGCTGATACGGATAGTGAATATCTGTTATTTATGACAGAAAATGAAAAAGAATTTGCAAGTACTTTATTTACAAAAGAAAATGTAGTTGTTGTTGATCGTGGTGCCGGACAGTGGAATGACTGTGCTACACGAAATGTAAGAACGATGGTAGATTATTCGATCAATCCATTAAGTAATATGGCTTTTGGGGAAACGGTCAATTATCCGGGCAAATGGTCTACATTTATTCCTCACTTACATGATCAGCCGGAGCTTTATTATTACCGTTTTAACCGCCCTGAAGGATTTGGTGCCAGCTTCTATGGCGATAATGTTTATCAGGTAAAAGATTACAGCTATATCTGTGTAACTGAAAAATTACCTCATCCACAGGTAACGGCACCGGGATATGCGATGTATTATTTCTGGATCATCCGTCATTTTGATGATAATCCTTGGACCGGAGCTGAAAATGTGAAGGAGCATGAATGGCTGTTAGATCCTAATTGCAAGATCTGGCCGGAAAAATAGGAGGAAACATGAACGAGATATTAGATAAGATCAGTCGTATCGGAATCGTACCGGTCATCAAGATCGATCGTGTTGAAGATGCTCTTCCATTGGGAAAGGCTCTTTGTGAAGGAGGTCTTCCGGTAGCTGAGGTAACCTTCAGAACAGAGCATGCGAAAAAAGCAATGCAGATCATGAATAAGGAATTGCCGCAGATGCTTCTTGGAGCCGGAACGGTATTGACAAAGCAGCAGGTTGATGATGCTTTGGAAGCAGGTGCGAAATTTATCGTTTCTCCGGGATTGAATCCGGAAATCGTTCGCTACTGCATTGAAAAAAACGTACCTGTCATACCGGGATGTGCGAATGCCAGTGATATTGAAGTTGCTTTGTCATTCGGACTGACAACGGTGAAATTCTTCCCGGCAGAACCGCTGGGTGGTTTGAAGATGATCAAAGCCCTGGCAGCACCTTATGTCAATGTAAACTTTATGCCAACAGGCGGCATTAAGGAAAGCAATATCGTCGAATACTTAGATTATGATCGTATCGTTGCCTGCGGCGGTACTTGGATGGTTGATGCTAAGGCGATTAAAGAAGGCAATTTTGATCGTATCAAAGAATTGACACAAAATGCTGTTAAGACGATGCTGGGACTTGAACTGGCACATGTAGGTGTGAATGCCGATGAAACGAGTGCTGAAGATGTTGCAGGTGCATTTGCAGGATTGTTGCAGTGTGAAACAGAACCTCATTCAAAATCATGCTTTGCCGGAAAGACGATCGAAGTCATGAAGAATCAGGTAGGAACACATGGTCATATTGCTTATAAGGTCAACAGCGTGGAAAGAGCTGTTCGCTATTATGAAAGCTTGGGTTATGCTTTTGATGAAAGCTCTAAGGCATATAACGAGGATCATTCATTAAAAGTCATTTATTTTGAAAAAGAAATCGGTGGATTTAAGATTCATTTAATGAAGAAATAGGAGAAAATATGAAAATTATTACTTTAGGTGAGATCATGCTGCGTCTTTCTTCACCGGAGCGTACACGTTTCGTACAATGCGATTCTTTTGATGTATGCTATGGCGGAGGTGAGGCAAATGTTGCTGTATCATTAGCAAATTATGGTCATGATGCTTATTTTGTAACAAAATTACCGACGCATGAAATCGGACAGTCGGCTGTAAATGCATTACGTAAATACGGTGTTCATACAGATTATATCGTACGTGGCGGTGAAAGGATCGGTATCTATTATTTGGAAAGCGGTGCTTCTATGCGCCCAAGCAAGGTCATTTATGACCGTGCAGACAGTGCGATTGCCAAGGCAGACGTTGGAGAATTTGATTTTGATGCAATCATGGAAGGTGCTGACTGGTTCCATTTCTCAGGTATTACACCGGCCATCAGTGAAAAAGCTGCCGAATTGACAAAGGAAGCCTGCAAGGCTGCCAAACGTCATCATGTAAAGGTTTCCTGCGATCTGAATTATCGTAAAAAGCTATGGACACCTGAACAGGCACAGAAGGTCATGAAAGATTTGATGCAATATGTTGATATCTGTATCGGAAATGAAGAAGATGCTGAGCTTTGTTTAGGATTTAAGCCGGAAGGAACCGATGTAGCCAGCGGTAAACTGGATTTAGAAGGATATAAGAAGATCTTTGCCCAGATGAAAGAAGCTTTCGGATTTGAAAAAGTATGTACGACGCTGCGTGAAAGCCATAGTGCTTCACATAACGGATGGAGCGCATTGATCTATGATGGAAACGAATTCTATCAGTCAAAGCACTATGATATAAATCCGATCGTTGACCGTGTAGGCGGCGGAGATAGCTTCTCCGGTGGATTGATCCATGGATTATTGACCATGAAGACACAGAGCGAAGCCTTAGAGTTTGCGGTAGCGGCAAGTGCCTTAAAGCATACGATACCAGGTGACTTCAACCTTGTCAGTGAAAGTGAAGTTTTAACGCTTGCAAATGGAGATGCCAGCGGAAGAGTACAGAGATAACAGCCGGAAGGCTGTTTTTCTATTATAAAAGAAGTTTAGCTAAAAAAAGAGAGCTTTTTTAAGCTCTCCAAAGTAACGTATGGCATATTGCTATGCGTTTTTATTTGCGGAATTAAAAGCTTCGATGATCTTTTCATCCTCAACATAAGGTGTGCCGGCTTCTAAAAGATGACGAATGATCTCATTGTTGTGACAAACGATGAAATCACATTTGATCTTAGAAATATCACACTCATTTCCTACTGCAACATATTGTGTGAGTGGCAGACCCGGATACTTCTTCTTTAACAAAATCGCATATTTATCACTCTCAATCTTAGGGTTGGCAATTTTAACGGTTTGCTTTTCACGGCGAATGAACCAATGCTTATCATTTGTCTGACCTGATAGAGCACCTTTAGGATCAAGATAGCTGATCAAGGCAATGCCCTTATTATAAAGAATGATAACAAAACGGCTTGTGATCTTATGATCGTTATTCTGCAAGGTCGTAAATGTCATGCGATGCGTTCCAAGCTTATCTTTCAAAAATGAACTTGTTGAAGCATCCTTACGGATGGTCACCCGGTAAAAATACTCCAGAAAGCTCGGCATGAGATCTTGAAAGATGCTATTCTTATAGGTCGGATAAAGACGATATGCCTTAAATCCATATACGACCAGCAACGCAACGATGATGCTCATCAATAAGACTTCCATTTATAACGTCACTCCCTGTTTAAATATCGCAATTTCACGACAGTTATGGATTTCATTCTGGCATCTTTCACCATTGATGATATCAATGATCTTATCCATCAGCTCATCACTGACTTCATCCAGCGTATGATTTTCAAGAAGAACACCGGCATTAAAATCGATCCACTGCGGTTTTTTCTTAAATAAGGCAGTATTCGTAGAGATCTTGACCGTCGGTACAAAACCGCCAAAAGGTGTACCTCTGCCTGTTGTAAATAATACCAGCTGTGCACCGGAAGCAGCCATTGCAGTTACGCTGACCATATCATTTCCCGGTCCATACAATAAAGATACTCCGGCTTTCTTACGCATTTCTCCATAATCCAAGACATCGGCAATAGGACTTGTACCGGCTTTTTGGATACATCCTAAGGATTTTTCCTCAAGCGTCGTAATTCCACCGGCTTTATTACCCGGTGATGGATTTTCATATACTACCTGATTATAGCTCATAAAATATTCTTTATAGCCATTGATCAGATTGACGATCTTCTCAAAGGTTTCTTTAGAATCGGCACGATTCATCAAAATATGCTCAGCACCAAACATTTCCGGAACCTCGCTAAGGATCGAATTTGCTCCTAATGTCAGCATCTTATCTGAGAAACGTCCAACCAATGGATTGGCAGTAATGCCTGAGAAGCCATCGCTTCCGCCACATTTCAAACCGAAGGTAATATCTTTGAAATCAACCTTTTCACGCACATCATGACGCATCTCTTCATAAATCTCATCTAAGATGATATTTGCTTCCTTGACCTCATCTTCGACATCTTGACAATTCATATAACGAATACGCTTCGAATCAATATCGACAAGGGAATCATAGAAAGGCTTCAACTGGTTATTTTCACAACCTAAACCTAACACAAGAACACCGCCGGCATTAGGATGCATGACGATATCACGTAAGATCTTGATCGTATTTTCCTGATCATTTCCCATTTGTGAACATCCATAAGGGTGCTCAAAAGTATAAATACCATCAATATCACTTAAATCATGACGGCTTTTGAAATTCTCCAAAATATTTCTGGCAATTGAATTCACACAGCCAACCGTTACGATGACCCACAGCTCATTACGAATGCCTACCTTACCATTGCTTCGGCGATAAGCCTTTAATTCACGAGTTGTCTTGACCGTATGCTTCTCGAAGGTAACCGGTGTATAGACATACTCTTTAAGACCGGAAAGATTCGTCTTCATGTTGTGGGAATGAACCTTTTCTCCCTGATGGATCAGGCGTGTTGCATGACCGATCGATTCACCGTATTTAATGATATCTTCATTTTCCTGAATATCACGCAAGGCAATCTTATGCCCTGCATCAATATCATCTAACAGCTCAAAACCATTGACGACATCATGCTTCTGCCCCTTTTCAAGAGCTATCAGCACATTGTCCTTATCATTGATATGTAATGTTTTCATATTTATCCAAAATGCTTGACAAGGGCTGCTTTCATACCCAAAGCCAATATGTCCTTCACACACTGGCTCACATAGTCAAGACTTCCTTTCATCTGTGTAAAATCATATTCCCAGTGATCCTTCATCATCATGACCTCATTCACCAGGGCATCAACATCAGGCTGCTTCCATAAATGTGCCCACATCTCAATAAATGCCGGATCATCCATCACCAAAGAGCTTCCATCCTCTTTCTTTAATGAATACATCACAAACAAAGAAGCCAATGAGAAGAGTGAACGCTTTGGCAGCTTACCAGTCTGTTCATAATAACCGATGGCACTTGGCAGCACACGTGTCTTATACTTTGTCATGGAATTCAATGAAATCGTCAATAATTCATGATAGATCGTCGGATTCATGAAACGCTCCATCACATCGTTTGTAAACTGTTCCTTTTCACTTTGAGGCAGATCGATCGTCGGCCAGACCTCTTCTTTTAAGAAAGCAAAAAGCCAATTCTTCAGATATTCATCATTCATCATTTCATTCACGGCACGGACACCATACTGATAAGCAATCGGTACCATGCAGGTATGGGATCCATTTAAGATCTTGACCTTTCTTTCCTTATAAGGACGTACATCATCTGTCACCAGAATATTTAAATTTGTTTTTTCAAACGGCAATACCTTCTTAATCGCAGGATCACCTTCAATGACCCACAAATGGAAAATTTCACCCTTCACTACATTGTTGTCGATATAGCCATCCTCTTTCTGCAAACGCTCGATCTGATCCTTTGGATAACCCGGAACGATACGGTCTACAAGAGTGTTGTAGAACAGGTTAGCTTCATTCAGCCATGTAATAAATGCTTCACTGTAATGACGATCATGGGAAAGCTTATTCAGATATTCCTTTAATGTAGTACCATTATGATCGATCAGTTCACATGGCAGGATATACAAACCGGCTTCCTTAGAACCATCAAAGAAATCATATCGTTTCTTCAAGAAAGTCAAAAGTTTTCCCGGATATGTCGGTGAAGTCTTCATTTCATCCGTATCAGTTGGATCATAGGCAATACCGGCTTCCGTCGTATTTGAAAGAATGATCTTCAGATCACTGCTTTTCGCATAATCCAGATAACGCTCATACTCCTGATAAGGATTGATGAAGTCACTTAAAACATCGATTACCTGTTTATGATGAACCACTTCACCATTGCTGACACCTTCCAGAAGCAATGTATATAAGCCATCCTGCTTTCTAAGCTCTTCAACACGGCCAAAATCCAATGGCTGTACGACACAGACATCCCCATTAAAATCAGCTTTATCATTCATCTCCTGAATAAACCAGTCAATAAAGGCACGCAGGAAGTTTCCTTCTCCAAACTGCAGCACTTTGACTGGACGATCTTTCTTTGGGTGTATTTTTGCACTTAATATTTCCATAATTACCTCCATATCCAATATTTCATGTTCATTCTATCAAAAAAGCCTCATGCTTACACAAGAGAAACATAGTTTTAATGTGGTAATTTTTGGTTTATTTAGTCATGAAACGATATATAAATTTATAATGGGAAGTAACCGCTACGATTCCCATCAGCTCTTCCAACAGGATCTTTTTATAAACCTTATGTTCACCCAATACCTTTAATTTCTGACAGATATATTTTTCTCTATCCGCATCATGGGCATCCATCGTATCATATTTCAACCGGAAATAAGACAAAACAGCTTTCCCCCTTTCATCCTGTTCATCCGTCAAATTCATATCAAACAAATAATGCATCAGCAATTCCTTTTGATTACTTTTCTCCAATACATGCAGCAATAAAAGCCACGCTTCTTTCAAAAGCGACAGATTGATAGAAACCACCTCAAAAAGATAATGGATACAGGCATCTGTATCATTGGATTGATAAGCGAATAAAGCACAATCTATATAAATAGAAGCCCTTAAAGGATCACAGATATCCCGATGAAGAAGACACAGACAATTTTTCATCGTCTTATACGCTAAAACGATATCATTGCCGCTTGCTTCAATTTCAGCAATACGTCTGAAAAGCAATATTTTCTGTAAATCTGTAAGCTCTTCTTTTTTATTTAGGATCTTTTGAAGCTGATGATGGCTGTAAAGCAAGGATGAAACAGAAATGATATGAGAAAGGTGAAAATCAAAGAAAAGAGGCTCATGTTCATAGACAAGACTTTCATGAATCAGTGATCTATCTACATTCTTTCTTATCTTCGGATGCATGAAAAGAAAAAATAAAAGTTTGCGGTCTTCTTCTAAGAGAACATCCTTTAAACAATAAAAAACATCCATCTTTTCCTGACTTGGCACTTGATCATATAAAAGTAAGGTCAAAATGCTTTGATATAGCCATGCTCTTTCACTGACATATAAAATATGATGAGTGAAATCCTCATCTATCTTTTCCAATAAGATTTCCATGTTTCCCTTGGAACCCTCAAGGATTGCATGAACCAGCTTTTGCCGGTAATTATCTAATTTATATAAAAGCTTTACTTCAAAGGGATAGCTGACATCAAGAGATTGACATAATGATATATAAAACTGATTTCTTTTAGGAATATGACCATTTTCAATTCGTATAAGTGTTTTAGGTGAACATAAAGAATCATTGGACGTTGATAACAGCTCATTCCGTGAAATATGCTTTTTCCGGCGGTAATGACCGATCAGCAGACCAATGATCCTCTTTTCATCATTTGATACCATGTTTATTTATATTTATAAGAAACCATACGGATATTATCATAGATATAGTTAGCTAATTCAATTCTCTGTGCAGCACTCATTTCTTTTACATTCACAAAAGGTGAAATATAATCAGAAAGCTGTTCGATAAATTTGTCAGCTTCAATATTATTTAACGTATAATGATCTAAAGTATCAATGATGCCGGCTTCTTCTAAAAGCTGTTTCAAAGTCATACCAAGACCGACAGCTAAGATATTCAGAATATCAATACTGACCGTTTTAGGTACTTTATTTTTGATCTTACCAATGTAATCGGCACTGATCTGATTGTTGCAGCGTTCTGCCAGCGCTTGGTTTGTAAGAC
The DNA here is from genome assembly GCF_055420025.1 of Traorella sp. mt218. Classification (NCBI taxonomy): domain Bacteria; kingdom Bacillati; phylum Bacillota; class Erysipelotrichia; order Erysipelotrichales; family Erysipelotrichaceae; genus Traorella; species Traorella sp. mt218. Next base: position 33,934 of record NZ_JBVAYM010000006.1, on the reverse strand, counting down.
CTTGCTTACGGCACTCTGCCATTAAAAATTCACTTAATTGTCGAATCATAACATCACCTGTTTCTATTATAAATTCTATTATTCCCGATAGATGAATAACATATTCATCAAAACAGGATTGTAGTATTGAAAAAGCGTGAAATCTGACCAAATCCATGCACACCGTCCCACTCATGCAACTTTTTGACGAAAATCGGAAAAATCGCTTTTTAAACATAATTTTCGTGTAAAATATTAAGAAAGGAGGGAAATGATGGGAAAACGAACTTTTGTATTAAGTGCTTTATCATTCATGATGTGCTGTGCAAACATTCAGGCAGCAGAAAATAAAGGTGATGCTGTCTGCTGCTGCGATAAGGATGAAGAGAAACAATGGAAATATGCTTGTGAAGAAGAGAGGACAAATCAGCCGCGTGTCATTTGTTCACCTGAATGCTGGGGCATATAAGAAAAAGCATGCAGAGGATCGCTTTATGAAGGAGGAAGCATATGAAAAAACATTCTTTATATGAAATAAAAAATAAATATGGACATAGTACCAGATACTTTGCCCATATGTATAAAAAATTAAATCATTCGCTCTTACATCAATTGTTATTGTTTATCTTGATCTTTTATGATTAATAGGAACTTTGTTGAAGAAAGATATAAAGATTTTTATAATCACGGGTATGAGCTGCGTGAGCCATCATCTCCTCAGTGAGTATTTCCTGATAAAGATCACAATAACTACAAAGTATCATCAGCTTACTCAAGATCAGATCTGTAAGCAAACGATGCTTTTGAACACTTGAAAAAGAATGCAGGTGTTTGATCTGATAATATTGAAAGAGCTTGGATACGATATCGTTATGAAAATGAAAAGCTTTTGCTTCTTGTAAAATCTTTTTTAAGAGAGCATGCTTATTTGTTTTCTCAAGAGCACTGAATAAAAGCAAATAATTATAATTGAGATGTTCATGAGAAGAAAAATAACATATAAGGGCATGTTGAATGGCTTGCTCATATTGTTTCATGGCGTAACAGATAATGGCCGCCCGCATATGCAGGCTAAAAAGAAGCTGGCCCGGATAATCATGATTTGATTCAAGAAGCGTGGTGATCCTGCTGATCATTTTATAAGCAGATTCAATATCATTCATATTTAACTGCATCATAGCCATAACATTATAAAAAGTGATCTTTTGATAATCTGTGATCCGGTTTTCTATCTGGACATAAAGCTGCTTGATCTTCTCATAAGCCTTAAAAAGCGAAAAGCACTGACTGATATAAAGCAGTTGATTTTTGATAAATAAAGGATCAGGACAAAAAGAAAGGCAGCTTTTTTCAATCTGTTTACGGTCCAAATAAGGGGCCACATGACATATCTGATACAAAAAATAATAGATCAGCTTTTGATCTTTCCGCCGGACCATATCCTTTAGCGCACAATATAAATCAATCGTTGAACGAGATGGCAGCTTTTCATTTAAATGATAATCCAGAATATCATGAAACAGGCCCAGCATTTCTTTAAAATAAATGACATTATTCAATAAATAAAGACAACTGCTTATTTCATGAAGAAGCTCTTCCATCAAAGATCTTGAAAAAACATTCAAAGAAGAAATCAATCGTCCACGATAATGCATAAGCTGCATCAGATCCTTTTCTTCAAGACAAAAATGCAGATTCAGTCCAACAGCAAGATAATCATAATAATGATCACTTACAACGATCCCTTCTTCAATTTTTCTGAGTGTCTTTAAGGAACAAATCTGTTTATTATTTGAAATTTGAATGATTTCGATCCTATGGATATTCTTTTTTAATCGATAATACTTTATAAGCTTTCCAATAATTTTCTTTTCATAATGCATGTTTCCCATGTCATCATTATAAAAGATATGAATGAAAACTATCAATAAGATGTGCATGATTTGATGGATTAAAATACAATATGATATCGAAAATAGGAAAGTTGCCAGTAAAAAATCATTGCTGTATAATCATATAAAATGGAAAGTAGGGATAGAATGTTATTAACTGAAACAGAAAAGAAAAGATTGGGGAAACTTTTTAATTATTATCGTATCAGTAAAGGGAAAAGTATCAAAGAAATAGAAATAGAAGAATTATCCGCTTATTCTACTTTTCATTATGCAACAAAAGGGAAAATCATAAAAAATGATGAATTTTATTTCAATTATCTTAATTATTTTGGAATAAACTTTCATAGAAAAGAAAATTTTGAAGAATGGCTCAGTGATTATTTGATACGTTTAGTACATGTCTTTGAATATTATGAAGAAGATCATTTTGATGAGTTGTATCAGGAAACGATTCAAGAACTTGCACCTTATAAAGATTCCGCTATCTTTCATGAATATATGCATGTATTTGAGTATCTGTTTAATTATTACCGAAAGAATACGTATATGCGTTTAGAAGAAGTCAATGATTGTCTAGTCATGATTAAAACAGATATCATAGAAGATGAATTAAAGATATTACTTTTAGATCTAATGTTTCGTTCAAATAATGATTTTATAGGAAGTTATGAGTTGGCAGATAAGATTATCTTATATATTCAGAAATTTGAAAATCATCCGATGATGAAATATCAACTGGCTTTTTATAATAAATATAAATGCTATTTCCTTAAAGCGTTAGAATTATTTAAAGAAAGTTTAAATATGTTTAAAGAGCAACAAAATTATTACTGGCAGATTAAATGTAGATTAAGTATTTATGGCATTTATCGAAACACCGATGATTCTTTAGCACAGGAGGAGGCTGAAAAGCTTTTAGAAATGAAAAAAGATCTCGATATACCTAATGTTTTAAAGAAAAATATGAATTATAGTATTGGTATGAATAATTACTTAAATAAAAGATATGATACCGCTTATGAATTATTTATGGAAAATATTGAAAACTATCAGTCTTTAAATGAGCTATTATTTGTATGTAGTATCTGTTCGCATAAACAAATGGATTATCCAAAAGAATTATGTGAAGAAAATATAAATACAAGATATGATGCGGATTATTTAAGATATTTTTTAATGGTAAAAAAAGGTGCAAGCGATGATGAATTAGTGGAATATATTATGAAGTGTGTGATTCCAAATCAGTTAAAATATCAGAAATATTTTCACCCCTTTTGGTCTTTGATGGAATATGAGATAGAGAAGATTTCTTTAAGAAATACAAAGCATAAAAAAAGCTATTTGAAGTTTCATCAAAAAATGAATAAATATATAAAGAATGCCTAAAACAGGGTATTCTTATTTTTTTATTCTTATTATTGAAATCGTTTACAATTTAATTTACAATAATAGTAAAGAAAGGGGATCAGTGGCATATAAATTATGACAAAAGTATGGCTTCGTCATTTTCTAAAAACACTCGTATTGTTTCTTATTTTATCCGCAATCATGTTTTACACACAGACTAAAGATTATTTGATTGCCGATTTGGTGAGCCAACACCGGAACAGCTTTATTTTGTGAATGAATTAAATAATACAAATGAAATATATTACGCAATGTGTACGCCTTTAGAAACAACTTTTATGTGGGGAATGGGGTTATGGCAGATTCTGATTCCTCTCATATCTACCTATTCAGTATTTTCATTTCTTGTATATAAAGATAAAGTAATGCATTTTACTTCAGTAAGGAAAAATAAATATTCAAAAGAATTGATAAAAAATATAATATTAACCGCTTTGATTGGAGCTTTGGCTGTTTACATAGGATATGTCATCGTATTTGAATGGGCAGCTGCATATTTTCCATCAAGAAGTTTGCTTGGTGAAGAAATTATTGGCGGATATACGATGTTTGCCGATATATTTGGCAGAGCAACACTGATTGAACATTATCGGCTCTATTATTTAGTAGAAGGACTGGTATCATATTTTTTGATATCTTTGGAATTTGGATTGTTGACGATTTATGTATCACTGCGGACAGATAAGAAATATTTGATCGTACTGATTCCATTTCTCTTTTATGTAATCAGTGCTTTGATGGGATCAGGGGAGTTGGATTATTATTCAGTATTAGCTTATACAGCCCCGTCTACTTATCAGTATATAATGACAACGTATATGGTATGTTATCATGTAATTGTTTTAGTAATAATAGGTGGAATAATTTATTATTATATTAGGAAAAATAAGGAAAGAATCATATAGACTGACTGATTTATTGTCATGAAAGATAATAATTCTTAAACGGCTCTACTAATGTATTATTACGAGGTTCTATTTTAGAAGGTAACGGATTTTTGATGATTTCTGGAAGATTCAATCTATAAAAACAAATAGATTGTGTGGAAGAATTGAGAGGTGTGAAAATGAAAAAAAATAGAATATCATTACCTATAATTTCTGGCTCATTTTTAACAAATGTGGAAGCAAATACAAAGACGCGGACTGGTAAAACAATAACTTATTCAGGTACAACAGTTGTTACAGGTTTAACAATACCATCCATATCTACAAGTAGCGGAATAATTCCTAACTGCCTAGAAAATGTAAAATCAAAAATTTCAGGATTCAGGTTTGCTTTCTAATGGATCTATAAAACTATGAAAAGAATATGGATTCGCTACTTTATAAAAACTGTCATACTATTTATTGTTTTATCAGCAATTATGTTTTATACCCAAGAAGGAGATTCTTTAAGGGCCAGATTTGGGGAGCCAACACCGGAACAGCTTTATTTTGTGAACGAGTTAAACAATACGAATGAAATATATTACGCAATGTGTACGCCTTTAGAAACAACTTTGATGTGGGGTATGGGGTTGTGGCAGATTCTGATTCCTCTCATATCAACTTATTCAGTATTTTCATTTCTTGTTTATAAAGATAAAGTGATGCATTTTACGGCAATAAGAAAAAATAAATATTCAAGAGAATTGATAAAAAATATAATATTGACCGCCTTGATTGGCGCTTTGGCTGTTTACATAGGATATGTCATCGTATTTGAATGGGCAGCTGCCTATTTCCCGTCAAGAAGTTTGCTTGGTGAAGAAATCATTGGCGGTTATACAATGTTTGCGGATATATTTGACAGAGAAACACTGATTGAACACTATCATTTGTATTATTTGGCCGAAGGATTTGTATCATATTTTTTGATTGCTTTGGAGTTTGGCTTATTGACGATATATGTATCATTAAGAACAGATAAGAAGTATTTGATCGTACTGATTCCATTTCTCTTTTATGTAATCAGTGCTTTGATGGGATCAGGGGAGTTGGATTATTATTCAGTATTAGCTTATACAGCCCCGTCTACTTATCAGTATATAATGACAACGTATATGGTATGTTATCATGTAATTGTTTTAGTAATAATAGGTGGAATAATTTATTACTATATTAAGAAAAATAAGGAAAGAATCATGTAAAAATGATCTAACTGAATAATTTTACGAAGAATTTATTGTATGTGAATTGTATAAAAAGTTATTTAAATATATATTGAGAACCAATTTGATGGAAAGAAGGTAATTGTAATGAATAAAGTAAAAATAATTTTATGTAATGTTATTTATAGCTATATTGATTCTGAAAGCGTATTTGGTGTATGGATATGTTAAATATTATTAAAAAGAAAATTTCACTTTATTTTAATTACATAACAATTGCAATTATTATTCTTTTTTCATTCTTTTTGTATTTTGATATTTCAAGGGTTTTAGGATATTTTAACGGGGTCATGCATTATAGCATAGGTAGTAACTTTCAGCCTCTTTTAATTATTTATTTAGGTGAATTTGTATTATTGTTTTTTAATCAGGAACCTATGGAAATGATGGTTACAAGATATACTCTTTGGTTAGATTATGTCGTTGATAGAATTTGTCGTAATATGGTTTTGGTTCTGGCTTATTTAGTTCCTATCTGTTTTGTTCTTTTTACAACACATATGTGTAATTTATTTGAAGTGATACAAGTTTATTGCTATCAGTGTTTTACAGCTCTGTTGTTTATTTTTATAATAATATATTTTGAAAAGATTGGCAAAAAGGATTGGTCTTATATTTTTTTTCCAATAGTATTATGTTCCTCAATTATGACGAATAATGACTTTCTTCAATCAATAAATATATTTTATGGTATATATCCGAGCGGTCCGGATATGCAGCTGTCACACTTTGTTATTTACTTGTTGCTGTATGTATTGATTTATTGGTTGATAGTAAAGGGAAAAGAGATTGTTCATGATGAAGACGATTAAATTAGTTTTGATTCAAATTTTATATATTTCTATATTTTTACTTATTTTATGTGAGTCGCAGTTACAAAATTATTATTTTCAAGGAAATGAATTATCTGAAATATTGAAAGCTGCTTCTTTTCAGTTTACAAATAATCCAATGGCTCAAATTCGTCTGTTTATATTCTATTCATTATTATTTACGCTTATAAGCATTAATATGGTAGTACAGGCATCCGATGAATATGGGCTGGATAGTTTTATAATATATCGCTTTCAAAATAAGAAAAACTATATTGAATATGAATTAAAAAAAATCGTAAAAAAAGGTATCGAACAATTTATACTGATATTTCTATCTATTCTTCTTGCCAGCTTGATTTTTGTGTTTTTAATCAGAAACTATAACTTTTCATTTACAAGCTTTATCATGCTTTTTATATTTAGTGTTAAATATGGATGTATATATGCTTCTATGTCAATATTGGCAAAGATACTTCTAACTCGATTTAATGTTAATGTTATTACAGTGGTTATTTTGATCATTTATATCTTTATAATAATGTTAGATATTAATTTTCATTTTTTAGATTTAATATTCTTTTCAAATTCAATGATGGGCATGATACAAAATATCATTTGTTTGATTATTTGCAGTGTGATCTATTATCTTATCTTAAAATATAGAAAGGAAATAGTGTAGAGGTACATATTATGAGTATTGAATTAGTCAAAGTTACAAAAGGATTTAAAAATAAACCTTTATTTCATGATTTCAGTTATACGTTTGAAAAAGGGAAAACTTATGTTATCCTGGGAGATAATGGTGTAGGAAAGAGCGTATTGTTACGAATGATTTGTGGTTTTTCATTATGTGATTCGGGAAAAATATTGATTGACGGCAAGCAATTGGGAAAGGAATATGATTTTATTCAAAATGCTGGAGTTTGTATCAATAATCCTGATTTTGTTCCATATTTAAGTGGAATAAAAAATCTGGAAATAATTGCATCTATAAAAAAGATATGTGGTAAAGAAGATTTATATAAATGGGCGGATATCTTTGAAATGAAGGGTGAAATTGATCGTACCTATCGTAAATATTCGATGGGTACAAAGCAAAAATTACGGTTAATTCAGGCATTTATGGAAGATCCTGAGTATATTATTTTGGATGAGCCTTTTAATGGGTTGGATCACAGCGTGAAGAAAAAATTGATTGAGATTATTCGAAATGAGCAGAAAAAAGGGAAAACGATGATTCTTACAAGCCATTATCTTGAAGAGGTTTCACAGTTTGATTGTGAAATTTTAGAATTAACCAAAAACCATTTAGAAAAAGTGATGCATAATGAGAATTAAATAAAGATAGATGAGTCAGTTTTATGTAAGATATTTTAGATGAACATGTATTGAAAGAAATGGAGGATAGAAGGTTGATAGGTAATAGTAGTTTTATATTGAGAAATAAATGCAAGAAGATAAAAAAATATGGAATGATATTGCTTGGTTTTTTACTTCTGGCTTGTACGCCTAAACAACTAAAGCTTATTGACAATAATAATCCAGACTTGACAGAAAGCATGAAAAATTTCTTTCAGGCTGATGCAGATACTTATGTAAAGGGAGAACATTTTCAAGTAAAAATATTAAATGTTTCAAAAGTTTTTTATGATGACCCTTACCCTTATTATGGTGAATCTTATATTTATCGTTATCAGATTGTTATAGCGCCACTTTATGAAGAAATGATTCATATTAAAAAATTTTCTTTTTCACTTGATCAAAAACTTGTTGATTATTATAAACAAGAGCCGGGTTATATGACATTTGATAGTTTTATTATTCCATATTTTGAAGACTTTGAAATACCGGTAAAATATGATTCTAATGAATTTGTAGCATATTATTTTGATAAGACATTAGGAAATATGGGAAATGCCAGAGTGAAGAATAATTTTAGTGAAGAAGAATATGAGAAAGGTATGTCAACGCTTTACGTTACGATTGTTTGCAGTAATATGGAAGAAACGATACCAGTAGAGTATGTAGGACAGATCCATACTTATGATCGTTATGAAGATATACCGGAGGATCGGGAAGATTTAAAAGCTTTGTATCTGGATGGCAGTTGCAGAGAAACAGCAGGTCCTTATGAAAAAGAGATATTTGATGATTGATCACATTTCCTGAATTTTTTTGCGGAAACAACCGGTTTTACAAGTGCCAAGTCTGAAATATTACCTAAAAAAATAAGCAAAGACCAATCTTTATAAGTACCTATCATGACTTATTTGATTCCTGCTGATATTTATGAAAATTAGGAAATACCAAAAACGTTAAAGATAACGGTATATTTAAATGATCAGCTATTTGCGGAAGAAGACTTGGATGTGATCATACAAAATGTATGATAAGTATTTAGAGATTATGAGTGTAAACGAATTGATATAGTAGTATCTATTTTGATGGTTTCGTATCGGATAATATAAGGAGATCATATGAAAGAGAAATTAAGACAATCATTGGTATTTCGGTTATTTATTGTTGTGGCAGACTGCCTATTGCTGATCAGTGTCGTTGGTGTTATTCAGATGATAAGGTGGAGGGAACCTGACAGAGGAACAATTTTTGATAATTATACATATGCTAATTGTGCAAAATTTGAATATATTGAAGAAGAAAATGAAAAATATTTATATGTGGATAACGGAGCAACAGGTAATCCATTATTAACTTATTTTTATGGCTTAAAATTTAGTAAGACCGATGAAGAAGCGAATGATCAGTGGCTTTATAAAATTACATATAATTGGAATGAGTATTGTGACAACTGTGAGGAAACAATTGTGCTGTTGAGTGAAGATGGTTTAAGTGTCAATGGTTTCAAATATGTTCCTGAAAGCTCTGATCCTGAGGAATATTATCAGCTTGTGCTCGATCAGATCGCTTATCTGTACGAAGAATATGGTGAATGCAAAGAAGATGTAGAATAGGTCAGGTGAGTGTATGAAGAAAATAATATGTGTAGTATGGATGATCTTTGCTCTTATCGTTGCCGGGTGCTCACAGGCTCAGGATAAGTTTCCGGAAGATTCTTTTTATAGCGCTTTAGGTGTTAAATTTGAATATGTCGATGATGACGGGTATATATTTGTCAATCGGGCAAATGGTTATCCTATGATCATGTTCTTTCCTAATGTTTCCCGTAATATAGAAAAAACGGATGAAGCATTTGAAGGAGATTGGATATATCGACTGACTTACAATTGGAATGGTTATTGTGTGGGATGTGAAGAAACGATCGTATTGGTTAATGAATCCGGTGTAAGCATTGATGGTGTCAAGTATGTTCCTAATGAAGATGCAAATGAAAATTACATGGATCGTTTATTGGAGAAACTGGATATGATGTATGAATATTTTGATGCTTATAAAGTGTCAGATTGAGCTTTAAAATGATGAATATTAAATATAGCTCCTGTTTGTTTGGCAAGCAGGAGTTTTCTGTTGTGATTTTTTATAAAAGTTTGATTATAAATTTTTTTATTGCCGGGAATCTTCCGGCATAAAATGAGGAAGGTCATATCAAATGTACAGGCATTATTTTGGAGATTGTAAAATAAAAATTGAAATTATTTATCAAAATATTTTAATTATAATTAAAATTTTATTTCATTTCAGATTGAAACATGTTATACTATACATGTTAAGAAAGCGGTTTCTAGGAGGGCTCGAATGAAATTTAAATGTGAAGAGAGAAAAATCTTGTGGGGTGGCGCAACAGCCGCAAGTCAATATGAAGGAGGATGGAATGAAGGTGGAAAGGGTATTGATACCCAAGATTGCAGACCTTATATGAAGAGAACATCAAATGCAACGACGAATACCCGTTTATTAACGAAAGATATCGTTGAGCAGGCAAAGATGTCTAAAGACGGTTATTATCCGTTCCGTAAAGGATCAGACGGATATCATCGTATGGAAGAAGATATTGCATTATTGAAAGAACTGGGCATTGATATTTATCGTTTTTCTATAAGCTGGGCCCGTTTATTTCCAAAGGGTGATGAACAAGAACCGAATCAGGAAGGGATCCATTATTATGACAAAATTATAAAAAAACTGCATGATGCAGGTATAAAGATATTTTTGACCATGAATCATTATGCAATTCCTCTACACTTGGTAGAAGCATATGGTGGTTGGACAAATCGAAAGCTTATTGATTTTTATGTAAGGTTTGCAAGGGTCGTATTTGAAAATTGGGGTGAATATATTGATTATTATCTGCCATTTAATGAAATTAATGCTGGTTATTTTTCACCTTATAACGGTGTAGGACTATTGAAACCTGTGGAGGGGGATTATGATCAATCTCTTGTTTTTAAGTCGTTACATCATCAATTTGTTGCTAGTGCAAAAGTTATTGAACTTGGTCATTCTATGGTCAAAGGGAAATTTGGCTGTATGATTGCTTGCTTTTGTTACTATCCTTATTCATGTAGTCCTGAGGATAATATGAAGATGGTTACTGAAGAAAATACAAATACTTGGTTTTGCGCAGATGTGTTAGCAAGAGGTAAATATCCGTCTTATATGACACGATTTTTCGAGGAACGTGGTATTGAATTTGAGATAACAAAAGAAGATGAAGACGTTTTATTTAAAAATACTGCTGATTTTGTTTCCTTTTCTTATTATCAATCTTCAGTTGTTTCTTGTGAGGAAAAAGAAAAAACAGCCGGAAACTTGGTAGTAAGTACAAAAAATCCTTATTTAAAAGCCACTGAATGGGGTTGGCAGATTGATCCCATCGGTTTGAGAGTCACATTAAATAAAGTATATGATCGATATCAAAAACCTGTCTTCATTTCAGAAAATGGATTGGGAAGCAGAGATGTTTTGGAACCAGATCTAACGATTCATGATGAATATAGAATCAGATATCTTAAAGAACATTTTGAACAAATCGAAGAAGCTATTCAAGATGGCGTGGATTTAATCGGATATATAATGTGGGGAATCATAGATATCGTATCTGCAGGAAGCTGTGAAATGGAAAAACGTTATGGTGTCGTTTATGTAGATGCGGATAATTTTGGAAATGGAACATATAATCGTTATAAGAAAGACAGTTTTACATGGTATCAGAATTTTATTAGAGAGAAGAGGAAAAGTGTACATGGAAAATAAAAGTTTGGCAGGGTTGATTACAGAACAGCAAAATCCGGATACAGTTGATATAGACAGCTGCTCAACTGAAGAAATTCTTATAAAAATAAATAATGAGGATCAAAAGGTTGCAGATGCTGTAAGAGAGCAGATTCCGGCAATAACAGCTTTAGTAGATGCGGCCTATGCAGCAGTAAAAAATGGCGGACGTATCATTTACATAGGAGCTGGTACTTCAGGGCGTTTAGGTATTTTAGATGCTTCTGAATGTCCCCCTACTTATGGGGTTTCAGCAGATTTGGTGCAGGGAATTATTGCCGGAGGAGAAAAAGCTATCTTTGCAGCACAAGAAGGAGCAGAAGATTCATTTGATCAATGCATCAAAGACTTGAATGAAAGAAATTTAAGTTCTAAAGATATCGTTATTGGTATTGCCGCAAGCGGGAGAACACCTTATGTCATAGGAGCTTTAAAGTATGCGGCTTCTATTGGCGCAGTAACAGGCAGCATTTGTTGTGTTGAAGATGCGGATATTTCAAAATATGCTGATTTTCCGGTAGAAGTGGTAACAGGTCCGGAAGTAGTAACAGGATCAACGAGAATGAAAGCCGGAACAGCAGAAAAAATGGTTTTAAATATGATATCTACTGCAACGATGATAAAAATGGGAAAAGTTTTTCACAATTATATGGTTGATGTCCAGGCAACGAATGTGAAGCTGGAAAAGCGTGCCAATGGTATGTTGAAAAAACTTTTGAAAATTGATGATGAAGAAGCGAATGATTTATTTGCAGAGAGCGGAAAGAACGTAAAAACTGCCATCATCATGCATATCATGAATATGGATAAGACAAATGCTCAAAAAGTTTTAGAAGAAGCTGACGGGCATATTTCCAAAATAATCAGAACAGGTGTATAAAGGAGGTTTCATTAGAATGGAAAACATGGAATTAATTGTATTTGAATTAGTAAGTAAGGGTGGTAATGCGAAAGGATTGGCTTATGAGGCAATTGCTTGTGCAGAAAAGGGAGAATTTGAGAAAGCCGAAGAATTATTAAATGAGGCCAATGAAAGCCTGGTATCTGCACATAAGGTGCAGACAGAAATGATTCAAGAAGAAGCTGCCGGCAAACATCATGAAGTCACGGTTTTATTTGTTCATGCACAGGATCATTTAATGGCGGCTATTGAAGTTTGTACACTTGCGGAAAATTTGATCCGTATGAATAAACGATTATATGATTTAGAAAATAAGTAGGAATATAAATGAAATATAAAGAAATTAAAATTCAGGATAAAACAATTCGTGGCTTTTTGCATGAAGGAAAAGGTCATGATATCGTTTGTATCATACATGGGTTTATGGGTAATAAAGCGGATCACCACTTTATGCTTCGTACATTTGGAGATGATATTTGTCAGGAAGGCTTTTCAGTATATCGATTTGACTTTTTAGGTTCCGGGGATAGTGATGGTAGTTTTTTGAAGAAGAAAGTATCAAGAGTCAAATTGAGCAATGCCAATATATAGTTCGACAATTTCAGAAGGAAAATTATAAGGTACATTTATTTGCTTTTAGTTTGGGCGGAGTTATCGCCTCTCATGTGGCTAAAAAGATGAATGTAGAATCATTGTTTTTATTATCACCGGCCGGAAATTTTGATGAAATATTATTTCAAATGACACGTGATTCAATGGATGAAAGTAATTTAGAAGTAAATGGATTTAAAATAAATCCAAAGCTGATGGAAGAAAGTAAAAATTTTGAATATTTTAGTGGAATTGACAGGTACCGGGGACCGATAAAAATTGTTCAGGGCACAGAAGATCAATATGTGACAATGGAAAGCCTGGATAATTATAAGAAGGCTTATACAGGAGCTGAAGTGGTTTTAATTCCTGATGCTGATCATTGTTTCAGCAGAATTTCATATACAGAAAGCGTTCGAAAGGAGGTTCATGATTTTTATGGCAGAATTAAAAACTTGGCAAGTAAAGAATAAGGATATGCAGAGAAAATATAGATCCTCTGCAGGTGTGACGGACTATGATATTCCCATTTTCGGATATAAGAGTGCTTTTCTTATTCTTATCGTTACATTTGGATCTTTATTTTTGATACCTCAGGCATGTGAGTGGATGAAGATCGACTATCGTTTGCCTACCGTCTTGTTTGGAGGACTTTTCTCAGGATTTTCGGTAGCTTTTTCTCAGTTTTTCATAGAAAGAAAGACAGGGATATGTAAATCATTTTGGATCGTTGGATTGCTCTTATCTGTATTTATAGCTTTTTTGATCTTTTTGGTTGTATATACAGGTATAATAGCGTAATTGTAAAATAATATTTCAAAAAAAATAAAAAATTAATAAAATATTATTGCAGGAAAGCGATTACAATGCTATAATGAGCATGGTTAGAAAAACAGAAAGGAGATTGTACATGAAAGTATTGTTAGTTTGTTCGCAGGGGATGTCGAGTGCTATTTGTGCAAAAGCATTACAGGAAGCAGCAAAAAAGGATGGAATTGATATGAGTGTTTCTGAATGCAGTACGCAAGCTTTTGCAGAAGAAATTAAGAACGGGTATGCGATTGGGTTAGTTGCTCCGCAAATTCGTCATCGTTACGATGTATTGAAGGCCCAGGCGACTGATGCCGGAGTTCCTTGCGTATTGATCCAGCCACAAGGCTATACGCCATTAGGCGGATCAAAATTATTAGCTCAGATCAAATCTGAGTTAGGCGATTTAAAATAATAAATTGAAAGAGAGGGAAATTAAAGATGTTTGATAAAATCACAAAATTTATGGATGAGAAATTATCAACACCAATGGCCAAGTTAGCAGAGCAGCGTCATTTACGTGCCATTCGTGATGGTATTATTGCTACATTACCGTTAATCATTGTTTCATCAATGTTCATGGTTATTGCTTTCTTGCCAAATTCAATGCCAAGTGATTGGGGGATTACACAGTTTATAGCTGCAAATCAGACGAAGATATTAATGCCATATCGTGTTTCCATGTATATTATGACATTATATGCTGTATTCGGTATTGGTTATTCATTGGCACAGTCCTATGATTTAGACGGTCTGTCAGGAGGAATTCTTTCAGAATTAGCATTCTTGTTAACCATTATTCCTTCATCGATTCCTGCAGTTACAGAAGGAATAAAAACTTTAGCGGCTTCAAATGAAGAATTAGCCAATTTTCTTTCACAAGTACCATCAGGATTTGTATTGCCAATGGGTAATTTAGGTTCTGCCGGAATGTTTATCGGAATTATTGTTTCATTCTTTGCTGTTGAAGTCTTCAGATTTACACAGAAAAGTGGATTCAAAATTTCTATGCCGGCTCAGGTACCGGCTTCAGTTGCCAGATCTTTTGAAGCATTAACGCCAACTGCTATCGTTTTATTAGTTGTCGCAACGATAACGATGTTTATTGGAATTGATGTACATTCTATCGTAGCTACCATTATTTCACCATTAATCAAGGCTTCAGATTCTTTGCCATCTGTATTCTTGATTATCTTCTTAGCACAATTCTTCTGGTCATTTGGTATTCATGGCTGGTCAATCGTAGGTTCATTGGCTCGTCCGTTATGGCTGGTATTATTAGAAGCAAATACGACAGCATTCGTTTCCGGTACAGAGATAACGAATATTGCTGCTGAGCCATTCTATCAGTGGTTTGTCATGATCGGAGGTTCAGGTGCAACATTGGGATTAGCGATCTTATTTGCCTTTAAAGCACGTTCTGCATATGGTAAAGCTTTAGGAAAAACAGCATTGATTCCATCAATATTTAATATCAATGAACCGATGATTTTCGGAGCACCTATCGTATTAAATCCAAGATTGATCATTCCATTTATTATTGCACCGCTCTTAAATAGCTTGATTGCCTGGATCGCAACATCCATGGGACTTGTTAATCGCGTAGTTGCCAGTTCACCTTGGACGCTGCCGGGACCAATTGGAGCATTCCTTGCTTGTGGTAATGATTGGAGAGCTGCTGTATTAAATGTATTGTTGATTATCTTATCGATCATCGTTTATTATCCATTCTTCAGAATGTATGATAACGGATTATATAAAGAAGAATGTCAGGATGTATCAGTAAGTGAGGCTTAACTAAATAGAAATGCTCTGTTAGAATAAAACAGGGCATTTATTGTAAAAGGAGGACATATGAGAAAATTAGGAATATCGATCTATCCGGAAAAATCAGATAAAGAAACGATTCTGTCTTATATTGACAAAGCGGCAGCACGTGGATTTTCAAGAATATTTTCTTGTTTATTATCAGTAGAAAAAAGCAAGGAAGAGATAAAACAGGATTTTAAAGAAATTAATTTATATGCGAAAGAAAAAGGTTTTGAAATTATCGTAGATGTGGCCCCAAGAGTTTTTTCACAACTGGGAATCAGCTATCAGGATTTATCTTTCTTTAAAGAAATCGGAGCTGACGGATTACGTCTGGATGTCGGATTTACAGGAAGCGAAGAATCACTCATGACATTTAATCCATATGGTTTAAAAATCGAAATTAATATGAGCAATGATGTCAGTACCATTGATACGATCATGGATTATCAGCCAAATCGTTATAATTTATATGGTTGTCATAACTTTTACCCACATGCATATTCAGGTCTGGAAATAAATTTCTTTAAAAAATGTACAGAACGATTTAAAAAGCATGGTTTGCATACCGCTGCCTTCGTCACAAGCCAAAATGAAAATACCTTTGGATCATGGCCGGTTACAGAAGGTTTACCAACATTGGAAATGCATAGAAATTTACCTATCGATGTACAGGTTCAGCATTTTATCGCAATGGATTGTGTAGATGATATCATCATTTCTAATTGTTATCCAACAGATGAAGAATTAGACAGTGTGAGTAACTTGGATTTATCTTTGGTCACATTTCATGTAAAGCTGGAAAAGAATGTTCCCGAAACCGAACAAAAAATATTATTTGAAGAATTGCATTTCAATCGGGGTGATAAAAATGAGAACATGATTCGTTCTACGCAAAGCAGAGTGAAATATAAAGGGCATGATTTTGAATTATTTCATCCAAAAGAAATGATTCAAAAAGGAGATATCGTAATTGAAAGCAGTAAATACGGGCATTATGCGGGAGAGCTTCAAATAGCACTGCATGATATGAAAAATACGGGTATGTCGAATGTCGTGGGACATATAAGAGAAAATGAAATATTTTTATTGGATTACATCAAACCATGGCAGAAATTTCGTTTCGCAAAGGATGAAGTATGCGATATTATGTAGGAATTGATGGCGGCGGAACAAAGACAGCTTTTATTTGTTATTCAGAGAAAAATGAAAAAGTATGTGAATTTACGCTTTCCAGCTGTCATGTCCTGCAAGTCGAAGAAAATGAAGCCATACAAATTTTGGTTAGCGGTATAGAGAAAATATGCATGCAGAATAATATTGATATAGATGATGAAGTTTATATTTGTGCCGGATTGGCAGGTTATGGGAAAAATAAGGAAATCAGGGAAAAAATAGAAAGGATATGTGCCAAGAGCTTTCAAGGACATGCTTATATCATAAAAAATGATGCAGAGATTGCTTTGGAAGGAGCATTGAATGGAAAAGATGGGATCTTGTTGATTGCCGGTACAGGGTCTATTGCACTGGCTAAGCATAATGATGAGTATGACCGGTGTGGTGGCTGGGGATTCCAGATCGGAGATGAAGGAAGTGCATATTGGATTGCGAAAAGACTTCTTCAGGAATATTCCATGCAGTGTGACGGACGAAAACCTCAAACAGCACTTATGTCCTATCTTAAGGAAAAATGTGAAATAGATGATGATTATGATATGATAGCTTTCATCTCAAATGTTTTGGAAAATAAGCGTGATAAAATTGCAAATCTCGCAATATATGCATATGAATTGGCAAAAGAGAATGATGCCGCTGCAATTGCAATATATGAAGAAGCGGCAGAACATCTGTATCAAATGATCCATGCGTTGGAATCAGATTTTCCGGAAAATGTATTAGTAAGTTATGCCGGTGGCGTATGGAAAGCGGGTCATTATATTTTAGATCCGTTGAACAAATTATGTGATGAAAAAATAAAGATCATCGCTCCTCTTCACAATCCGGTATATGGAGCATATTTACTTGCAAGAGATGCATTTAAAGAGAAATAAATGAAAAAACAGCCGATATTCTTGCTTATTTAATAATTTAATCTTTCTTTGGCAATCAATTTAATGTTATTATAATATTATAATAAGGAGAGAGAGGTAACAGTGTGAGTTGCATATATAAAATAAAACAAGCATCATCTTCTTTTACTGCCACAGAAAAACGCATAGCAGACTATATATTGAATAATCGAGAACAAGCCCTGACATTTACGACACAAAGGTTAGCAGAAGAAACAGGTACTTCAGCTGCAGCGACAATTCGCTTTGCGCAAAAGCTGGGTTATAAAGGTATTACTGCTATGAAATTAGATTTAGCAAAAGATGAAGATGAAAGTGATGAATTATTTAATGTCTTAATTGAAAAAACTGATTCTGTCGAAGTAATGGTGAAGAAGATCCAAAAGATATCAGAACGTAATATTCAACAGACATACAAGCTCCTTGATATCACAAATTTAAAGAATGCAATAGATAAAGTAAAACATGCCAAGAATATCTATTTGATCGGAGTAGGAGGCAGTGGAATCGTTTGTATGGATTTTATGCAGAAACTGACCCGTATTAATAGAAATGTAATTTATCATGAGGATTTTGATGTGCTTTTAGCCAGATTGGCCCATATCAGCAAAGAAGATATTTTAATAGCCATCAGTTATAGCGGTGAAACCCAGATGGTAAACCTGGCTGTAGATTACGCAAAGGAAAATGAAGTTCCGGTTATAGCGATAACACAGTATAATGTGAAAAGTACGTTATCAAAAAATGCAGATATAAAGCTTTATACACCGATTGAAGAAAAAGAACTGCGCTTAGGTGCAATTTCTTCAAGAAATTCTGCATTGGTATTAACAGATCTGATTTACTATGGAATAGCAAAAGAAAACTTCAATGAAACCAAATCTGCTTTAACAAAGACAAGAAGCCTGATTCATAAATTAAAAAAGAACAAGTAATGGTAGTATTGCAGATTTTTATGTAGGCAATCTTTATATTTTCATCAATCAATGATGAAAAAAAATCTCCTGTTTGTGAACGCAAACAGGAGTTTCTATTATTTATAGATTTCTTTGTATAAGCGAACCATATCGCTGACTTTGATTTCTTTTCTTGTATTGCTTGGTGATCCGCTGGCATAAGCATCATTTGCCATTTTATCAATGCATCCGTCAAATGTTTCCTTATCAATGCCATATTCACTCATCGTAGGTACATTCATCTTGGCAAGGAAATCAACGAGATAATTGATGAAGTCATTGGCAGCTTTTTTGTCAGAAGTGCTGGTTGATACACCGGTGTAGCGGGCAATATCGGCAAAGCGATCATAAGCGCCATCAACGACATATTTCATGCAGCCTTCCAGTAACATGGCGTTACTTAATCCATGAGGCACATGGAAGAGGGCACCGATCGGACGGCTCATGCCATGAACGATCGTTACAGAAGAGTTATTGAAAGCAATACC
This sequence comes from Traorella sp. mt218, assembly GCF_055420025.1. Taxonomy (NCBI): domain Bacteria; kingdom Bacillati; phylum Bacillota; class Erysipelotrichia; order Erysipelotrichales; family Erysipelotrichaceae; genus Traorella; species Traorella sp. mt218. The sequence continues at coordinate 14,872 of NZ_JBVAYM010000006.1, read as the reverse complement.
TGCTTCTAAGGCAGCCAGTGACATCTGAATACGTGCTTCTTCATTAGACGGTTCGTTGTAAGCAATCAGAAGATTGTTGAAGATTCTCTTGATGGCACTAAGTGCAAAGGTATCGGAAAGTGGCTGTGCCTTTCTTGAAGTATAGGCTTCAACAGCATGGCAGAGGGCATCGATACCTGTGGAGCTTGTTACAGATTTAGGGGCACTCATTGAGAATAGTGGATCGATGATGGCTACATCAGGAATGAGGCAGGCACCTTTTAGAAGCATCTTTACTTCTGATGCGGTATCGGTGATAATCGTAAACATCGTTGCTTCACTTCCTGTTCCGGCCGTTGTCGGAATGGCGATCATCTTTGGCAGATCCATTTCAATGTTTTTACCCATGTAAGAAGCAATCGGTTCTTTTGACTGGTTCATCATAGCGATTGCTTTCATTGAATCAATCGGTGAACCGCCGCCGATGGCAATAAGGAAATCACATTCATTTTCCTGATAAGCTTTGACACCATCAGCGATCATGATATCATTTGGTTCGCCTGTAACACCGGCAAAGACAACAAATTTTTGATCATTGGCACTTAAGATATCAATGACTTTTTGGGCATTTCCCAGTTTGATCATCGTTTCATCTGTCACGATCAGGGCTTTTGTACCGCAAGATGCTATCGTGGCTTGAGCATCATTTAAAGCGTTAGAGCCGCTGATGATCTTAGATGGAGTTAAAAATGTATGTGCCATATTATTTCACCATATAGCCACGAATCAGCTTGCAGAGGTCATCATAGCCTCCCAAGAATGAATTGATGGTTGCTTTAAAGGCACCATAATGTTCAAAGTCTTCAGGTTTTAAACCATCTTCATCATAGGCTTTGCGGAATTCTTCAAGTTCCATCAGCTTAGATAGATAATCCGGATTTACCGGCTGGCTCATATAGTCTTTGATTTCATAATCAGATTCATTATATTTAACCTGCCATGCATAAGGGATCGTCAGAACGATATCGCCGCCGATAAATGACAGCCAGTGATAAGGATTTCTGTAAGCAGCTACTAACAATTGTGTACGATAGCCTCTTTCCTTATATATCTGATAAGCATGCTTTACAACTGCGACACCTGCCCATTCCAATATTTCAGGTTCTACAAGCATTCCTTTTGCTTTGATATCATTTTTCAAATAGTCATCGACACGTCCTGCCATGATCGTACATACCGGATGCATCGTATCAATTGGCAAGCCTTCGGCTTCACGACGCTTCAGACCTCTTTCAACTGCTTCCGCAACGGCAATGGCCTGAGCAACGGTGAAGGAAACGGTCGCATTGATGCTGACACCACGATAGGTCATTTCTTCATAGGCTTCGATACCGGCTTTTGAAGCAGGAGCCTTTATCTGGGAATTTTCAACGGTTGCTGCCAGCTCGCAGGCATGATCGACCATCTTAGCGGCATTATTATAAAATTTAGCGTTTGTCTGGAAAGAGATACGTCCTTTCTGTCCGTTTGTTTTTTTAAATATAGGATAGAGAAGCTTGCTTGCTTTCGCTCCCATTGATTTGATCACTTCCCATGCTACTTCATCTTCACTGAAAGTCGGATTGTCAGCAATGATCTTTTCAATTGTCGGTTCCCATTCCTTCAATTCTTTTTTCAATACATTCAAAACGATGACCGGATTGGTTGTTGCGCCTACTGCACCGTTTTCAATCGCATAGCTCAGCTCGTTACAGCTGCAGGAATCATTCCATACCTGTGTCTGCGGAAATTTTGTAACAGTTTCTAATAATTTTTTCATTTTGCCTTTTACCTCTTTCCTTTTTCTTTGTTGAAAAAATTAAAGTGAATCGCTATAATATTGAGGAGGATGGTGAAGAGATGAAATATAATCGAATCAATGAAATAGAAGCTTATCTTCGTAAAGTAAAATCATCAACGAATGAAGAGCTGCTGGATATTTTTAAGGTATCAATGCAGACGCTTCGTCGTGACTTAAAAGAGCTGGAAGACCGCAAGATCGTCAGCAAGGTATATGGAGGTGTCGTCATCAATGAGGATGATTCCATGAAAGGAAAGACCTTCATCGACATCAAATTGCGTTTAAGCTCTCACCTTGAAGAGAAAGAACGTATCGGTGAAGTTGCCGCAAAGGTGATCGAAGAAAATGATGTCATCTTTGTGGACTCCGGTACGACTGCCTGCCATATCATTCCTTATCTTGATAAGACAAAGAATATTACCGTGGTGACAAATAGTATTTTAGCAATGGAAGCTTTAAAAGATTGTGAGGATATGAAGGTCATCCTTCTTGGCGGGGAATATTGTCCTCGCATCCGAGGTTTTAATTTTGATGCAACACATGCGCATTACTATTATTCAAAAGCTTTTTTGGCGACGGTCGGACTTTCTCTGACAAGAGGTTTGACCAACATGGATCCACAGGACGGTATATTGAAGCGACAGGTGATAGAACGTTCTGACAAGGTCTATCTCATGTGTGACTCCAGTAAGATCGGCTGTGTAGCGTTCAATCGCTTTGCAGATCTTGAAATGATCGATGCGCTGGTTACGGACAAGCTTCCGGAAGTAAAATACATGAACTATTTCAAAAAACATCAAATCAAAGTCATTACACCTCAATAATCTTTGATTACAATTACATTCTAGGACAAGTTACTCACAATGTCAACAAAATATTACCAAAAGTTACTCAAAAAAATAATGAAATTCAAATGTGAAGAAAAGGAGTGGAAAAATTAGGTTCTGCTCCTTTTTAATACACACAAAATTTGAAAAATATAAATGAAAACGTTATAATAAGTTTGAATAAATAAAAATTTACCACATTTGTTTCCATGTTTCTTTTAATGAAGAGTGGAAAACTTGTGATAAATTACACATGAAAGGAGTGAAGAGCTTGAACGATAACAAATCGAATTACTACACCCAGCAAATATTGAAAGCCTTTTTAGAAAATGACATGGTGACCAATAATCAGCTGGCAAGTGAGATAGGTTTGTCAGAGAAAACGATTCGCACGAAGATCGATGCTATCAATACGATGTTGATGGAAAATGGTTTAGGCGAAATCTGTAAGAAGCCTCGAATCGGTATGTGGCTGAAAGCGGATGAATATCAGCGCAGCAAGATCATGATGAATGTAACAAGCGCCAACAGGGATGTCATCCAAAGTGACCAGTCACGTATGATCGCAGCTTTACGCAGGATTCTTAAAATGAATAGAACGACGAGTTTAACTACAAGACAGCTGGCAGATTATCTCTATCTCAGCGTACCGACAGCATTAAAGGTCATCAATGACTGTAAAGACTGGTTAAAGATTTTTTCTATCAATCTGAATATCGTCCGTAACAAGGGATTGGAACTTGAGTGCAGTGAGGTTAGCTATCGCCTGGCTTTAAAGAATTTCATTATGAAAATGGAGAATACTTCGGATATTGATGCCAGTATTCTGTATTTCATGCCCGGGTTAAATGTAAATCTGATACGTAAAAGCATCATTTCTACGGAAAAGGAATGGGGCTTTAATCTGGCAGATGAATCTTTTAATGAAATTTTGATTTACTCCTGTATGAGCGTTTTTGAATGTATGCAGGACAAGCGTAAGTCATTGCAGATTTCAAAAAGCGAATTGAAGACGCTGTCACAGTACAGCGAATATCGTCTTGCGGAAATGGTATTCAAAAAGATCACTGAAAATATGGATCTGCAGATTCCAATCGAAGATATTGCTTTCTTATCAATTCAGATCTTGTGTGCCAGAATGATCGATCAGGGATATAACGGCACCGGTCTGCATTCGATCCTGGAAGAATATGATTCCAAGCTGGAAGCCTTTGTGAAGAAGGTCATTGATGTTGTCAGCAACGTGACCAATGTTGATCTGACGAATGATGAGGAGCTTTATCGCGGTTTGCTGCTGCATCTAAGACCCATGATTTTCAGGATGAAGTATGAGCGTACGTACTCGAATGAGCTGACGGGCTATATCAAAAGCGAGTTCAAACAGACACTGCGTATCTCATGGCTCATCTCAGTGCTTTTTGAAGAAGATTTCGGTTTGAAGATCACGGAAGACGAGCTGAGCTATATTGCCTTATATATTCAGTCAGCTTTGGATCGCAACTCATCACCGATCACGGCACTGCTTGTTTCAAATGCAAGCATGGGAGTGAATCAGATGATCTGTGATAAGCTGAAGCGTTCCTGCGATGAGCTGAAGACGATTCATGTCAGCAGCATGCATGATTTTAATATCCGTGACTGTGAAGATGTGAATCTGATCATTACGACCAAGCATCTATATCTGGAGGATCCCCGCATCGTGGAAATCAGTGATTGGATCAACGATACCGGTGTCAATAAGGTGAAGGAGAAAATCCGTCAGATCAATTATCAAAGCAATGAGAAAAGGGTGCATTTCGATGCTTCCTGTCACCAGCTTTTTGAGCCTGATCTGATCTTTGTTCATCAGAAGGTCAAGGATAAGACAGAACTTTTGAATTTGATCGGAAAGAAATTAGTTAAAAAGGGTTATGTTACCAATAAATATATTCAAACGGTCTTTGATCGTGAAAATATCACACCGACATCCATCGGTAATGGTGTAGCGATTCCTCATGGTGATCAAAACGAGATCAATGAGGCAAAGGTAGCAATTGCCACCCTGCAAGAACCGATTTTATGGGACACTGAAAAAGTAGATGTGGTCTTCCTTTTGGTTGTGAAAATGTCAAATGAATTTGAGGCCAATCGGACACAGATGTTTTATAAGCAATATATCAAGCTTGTTGATAGCGACGAGAAAGTCAACATTTTAAGAAATATTGAATCAAATGTCGATTTCTATACATATTTGGTTCAATAAGCAATGGAGGGAAAAAATATGGCACTTATAGATATTTTGGATGAGAATATTATTGATCTTGAAGTAGAAGGAACTACAAAGGATGAAGTATTAAGAAATTTGAGTCAAAGACTTTTGGAAAATGATTATATTACAAGTGTAGATCAGTTTGTATCGGATATTTATGTACGTGAGGCAGAAGGACCTACGGGCATGGGAAATCATATTTCAATTCCTCACGGAAAAAGTGATGCTGTTAAGAAGATCGGTATTGCGATCGGACGTACGAAGAATATGATCAAATGGGAAAGCAGCATGTCGAATGACGGTTTTCAGGATACAAATATCATTTTCTTATTCTGTGTAAGCAATGATTCTGATTTTGCTGCCAATCATATGATGCTGCTGGCTGAATTGGCAGGCAAGCTTGGTAATGATGCACGTGTTGCGAAATTGCAGGATGTAAAAACGAAAAAGGAATTGATCGATGTGATCCTGAATGAGCCGGAAAGCGGTGATGCCGGGGATAATCAGGAAGATGAAAACTTCGATGTTGATATCAATTTCTCTTAATAAAATATTCAAAAAATGCTCATAAAATAGACATGAAATGAAAATAAATTAAAAATTACCACATTAAAATTACCACTTAACTTTTACTGAAAGGGTTTACGAGTGTTAAATTATGAATGTAGTTAAGCAAGTCATTTAGAAAGTTGAGGTGAAAATAATGAGAATTGTAGGTGTTACATGCTGTACTGCAGGTATCGCACATACATATATCGTAGCTGAGAAGATCCAGGCTGCTGCTACTGAAGCAGGTCATCAGTGCAAGATTGAAACTCAGGGAACGATTGGTGCGCAGAACCAGTTGACAGCTGAAGACATTGCTGCTGCTGATGTTGTTATTTTAGCTCATGATATCGCAGTAGGCGGAGTTGAAAGATTTGCCGGTAAGCCGGTAGTTGATATTCCTATCAACGTTGCAATGAAGAATCCAAAGAGCTTGATTGCGACAATCGAAAAGAAGTTAGCTAATAGAAAATAAAAAAAATAAAGAGGGGTAAAATTATGTCAATAAGTACTGTTAAGAAACATGTTATGACCGGTATTTCCTACATGATCCCAATGGTAGTTGCCGGAGGTATCTTAGGTGCTCTTGCAAAAGGTCTTGGTGGATGGCAAGTAGGAGATTACGCACCTGATGCTGAAGGAGCTGCAACTATTTTCTCTAACTTAAATATGTTAGATTGGAAACAGTTCTGGTGGTCAATTTCTAAATTATCTGATTTTGCTATGGCATTTGCTTGCGGTGTATTAGCTGCTGGTATTGCTTATTCTATGTCTGAGCGTCCAGGTATCGTTCCGGGCTTCATCATCGGTTATACTGCTAACCAGGCTAAAGCCGGATTCTTGGGTGCAATGATCATGGCATTCTTCATTGGATGGTTAGTAAATGTATTTAAGAAGATCAAGCTTCCTAAAGCTATGATGGGTTTGATGCCGGTATTGATCATTCCGGTATGTGTAACTTTCATTTCAGGTGTTGTATTCTTCGGTGTAGCAATGGCTCCAATGACTTGGATTATGAACGCATTGTTAGATTGGATCACTTCACTGAACAGTGGATCTCAGTTTATCGTTGGTGCCGTTATCGGTGCTTGCATGGGCTTCGATATGGGTGGTCCTATCAACAAGACTGCATCTATGGCTGCTAACGCATTGATGACTGACGGAATCTATGCGCCAGAATCAGCAAAGATCATCGGTGGTATGACTCCACCTCTGGGAGTTGCTATTTCTACATTCTTACAGCCTAAGAAGTTTACTCAGGCTGAAAGAGATACTGGTATTTCTTGTATCTTCATGGGACTTTGCTTCATTACTGAAGGTGTTCTTCCATTCGCAGCTAACGACCCTGTTCGTTTCATCCCTTGCTCAATGATCGGTAGTGGTATTGCCGGTGGTTTGGCAATGATGCTTGGAATCGGAACTCCTGCAGCTCATGGTGGTATCTTCGTTATGCCATTGTCAACAAATCCTTTGATGTGGGTTGTTGCATTGGTCGTTGGTTCAGTGGTAACTGGTGTATTATATGCTATTGTTAAGAAACCGCTGGCTGAAGAAGATACAGTCGAAGAAGAAATCGTAGACTTAGACATTAACCTGTAATATTATTATTTGAATCTAAAGGAAGGAAAAGAGGTAGAAATTAGTTATGTATGTATCAATGAAAGATATCTTAATGCATGCTCATAAACACAATTATGCAGTTATGGCAGTTAATAGTGTGAACATGGAAATGGCTCGTGCAGTCATCGAAGCTGCTGAGGAAGAACATTCACCTATTATCATTAATATTGGAGTTGGCCAGATGGCTAAACTGGCTCATCCGACTGAAATGGTTCCAATGATCAAGGAAATGGCTGAACGTGCAAATGTTCCGGTTGCATTGAACCTTGACCATGGACAGAAATTCAGTGATATGGTAGATGCAATTCATCGTGGCTTCTCAAGCGTAATGATTGATGCCTCTTCCTATCCTTATGAAGAAAATGTTAAGAGAACTTCAACAATCGTATCCTTGGCTCATCCTTTGAACATCTGTGTTGAAGGTGAATTAGGACACGTAGGACAGGCTGCTGATGGCGACAATTCAAGAGATGATCTGTACACAAATGTTGAACAAGCTGTTCAGTTTGTAAAGGATACAGGTGTAGATGCTTTAGCGGTTGCTATCGGTACAGCTCATGGAAATTATCCGAAAGGTTATGTTCCGGTTCTTGATTTCGAAAGACTTGCTGAACTAAAGAAAGCTCTTAATATGCCACTTGTATTACACGGTGGTTCAGGTTCAGGAGAAGAAAACATCCGTAAGGCTGTTGCCGGCGGTATTAACAAGATCAATGTTTGTACTGATGCTTTCCATGCTGCTGAAGATGCTATGAAGGCTGCTTGGGAAGAAAATCCGGGACTGAACTATCTTGAAATCATGATGGTTGCAGAAGCTGCTATTAAGAAATTTGTTAAAGATTATATTCGTGTTATTGGTTCAAATGACCAGTACATCTATGGTGAAACAGTTACTGTAGGTAACGAATAGTTTTGATAAAGGTGGCTGTTAAAGCCACCTTCATTTTTGAGGAATGCGAGTGAGGTAGAAAGATGTTTGAATTAAATGGAAAGGTTGCATTAGTGACCGGTGCCAACAGAGGGCTTGGTTTCGCTATGTGCATAGCTTTAGCTGAAGCGGGCGCTGACATCTTCAATGTTGGTAATGATAATGATGATGAAATCAAAGCTGCTATTGAAAAAACAGGACGTCAATATCGTTATTATTTCGCTGATCTGTCAAAACCTTCAAAGGCTTTATCTGATAAAATCGTAGAAGAAGTGGTAAAGGAATATGGTCATTTGGATATTCTGTTAAATAATGCCGGTGCGAACCGTCGTACACCGTTCTTAGATTATCCGGAAGAAGATTGGGATTTTCTGATCAATCTGAATCTGAAAAATGTATTCCATATGTCACAAAGTGCTGCAAATCAAATGGTTAAGCAAAAGACCAAGGGCAAGATCATTAATATTGCCAGCATGTTATCATTTACCGGCGGTATTTATGCTCCGGCCTATGCCGCAAGCAAGAGTGGTGTCATGGGATTGACCAAATCCATGGCCAATGAATTATCGAAACTTGGAATCAATTGTAATGCTATCGCACCGGGGTATATGGATACTCCGATGACAAAGCCGATGCAGGAAGATCCTGTACGTAATAAAGAAGTATTGGACCGTATCCCTATCGGATATTGGGGAAAACCTGAAGTACTTAAAGGACCGGTGGTTTTCTTAGCTTCCAGTGCCTCTGATTATGTATGTGGGGCTACATTACCTGTTGATGGCGGATGGCTGTCACGTTAATATACAATAGAAAAGGAGAACGATTATGAAAATTGCATTGATGAATGAATTCAGTCAGGCTTCTAAAAACGCACTTATTTTGGAACAGTTGAAAGATGTTGTAGAGCCAATGGGACACACTGTATATAATACAGGTATGTGCAAGGATGGCGATGATCCTTATCTGACTTATTTGAACCTTGGTGTTCAGGCAGCTTTATTGTTAAATTCAAAGGCTGTTGACTTTGTAGTTACCGGATGTGGTACAGGTCAGGGAGCTTTAATGGCTTTAAATGCATTCCCGGGCGTTGTCTGCGGTTATTGCATCGAACCAAGTGATGCTTACTTATTCTTACAGATCAATAACGGTAATGCACTTTCAATTCCTTATGCAAAAGGATTTGGATGGGGTGCTGAACTGAATATTCATACGATTTTTGAAAAGGCTTTTGGTTCACCTAAGGGAATGGGTTATCCAAATGAGCCGGGCAGAAAAGAATCTCAGAATAGAAATGCTGCAAATCTGTTCAAGATGAAAGAAGCAATTGGCAAAGATTTGGTTTCTGCATTAAAAGCTATCGATCAGGATATCGTTAAACAGGCATTATCTCCAAGATTTTTGGAATGCTTCAATGAAGGCTGTCAGGTTCCTGAATTAAAGGCTTACGTTGACGAATTATTAGCAAAATAGGAACCATGTTTTCGCATGGTTTCTTTTATAGAAAGGAACTTTTATGAATAGTGTATTTTTACCACGATTTACGATGGGCGTGGATGCATGTAAATCAATCCGTGATTTTTTGAAAGAAAATACCAAGGTTGCCGTTTTATACGGAAATAAAGCTTATCAGGCTGCAAAGCCTTATTTAGATGAGGCGCTTGCTGAAGCTAAATTAGATGTCGTAGTTTCACAAAACTATGGTCATGAAGCAACCTATGAAAATGTTGAAAAGATATGTCAATTTGAAGGCATGGACCAGGTAGAGGCACTGATCGGTGTCGGTGGCGGTAAATGTCTGGATACGGTCAAATATGTTGGTGATAAGCTGAATTTACCGGTTTATACGATTCCGACCATTGCTTCGACATGTGCTGCAGTAACAAAGATCAGTATTATGTATAATGCTGATGGTTCATTTAAAGATATTCCGAAGCTCAAGCAGCCTCCGGTTCACTGCTTTATTGAGCCACGCATCATCTGTGATGCTCCGCTCCAATATTTATGGGCAGGTATCGGTGATACGATGGCAAAACATGTAGAATCTGTATTTAGTGCCAGAAATGATGAATTGGATTATGCCAGTGAATTAGGTATCAAGATTGGTGAAAATTGCTACTATCCAATGCTTCGTGATGGCGCAAAGGCTTTAGAGGATGCGAAACATCATAAAGTGACACCGGCTCTTGAGAGGGTAATTCAGAATATTCTGATTACGACGGGAAGTGTTTCTTTATCAGTTGATCCGGCCTATAATTCAGCACTTGCCCATGCACTTTTCTATGGCTTGACCGTACGTAAGCACATTGAAAAAAATCATTTGCATGGTGAGGTCGTTTCTTATGGAACTTTAGTACAGCTGATGATGGACAAGCAGATGGATATGTTAGAAAAGACTTATCAGTTTAATAAACAGATCGGATTACCAACTTGTCTAAAAGATCTGGAATTGGATATTCATGATGATTTAAGTGATATCTTGGAAAAAGCTGAAAGTAATTCCGAGCTTGAACATGTACCATATCCGGTAACCAAAGATTTAATCTATCAGGCAATGAAAGATTTAGAAGAATATGGAGGTAAATAAGATGAAAAAAATAGTAATGATTCACACAAGTCCTGTTTCTTTAAATGATTTAAAAGAATTAGTAAAAGAAAAGATGCCCGAAGTTGAATTAGTGAATATCATTGATGATTCACTCTTGGAAGAAGTCAAGGGCAATGGCGGTCTGACACCGGCTATTATTTCACGTATGATGACCTATGTTCAGACAGCTGCTTCTTTAAAGCCTGATTTGATCTTTAATCAGTGCTCAAGCGTTGGTGAAGCGTTTGATATTGCGAAGAAATGCACAGATATCCCAACACTTAAGATTGATGAAGCCATGGCAGAGAAGGCTGTGTCTTTAGGTAAGAAAATTGCGGTGATCGCAACTGTTGCCTCTACGATGAAGCCTAGCTGTAATTTAGTAAGAACCAAGGCTAAGGAAGCCGGAAAAGAAGTTGAAGTAAAAGAATATCTTGTTAATGGTGCTTTAGATATCCTGATGAAGGAGAAAAATGTCGAAAAGCATAATCAGCTTGTATTAAATGAAATCAACAAGGCTTGTGAAGAATGTGATGTCGTTGTCTTGGCCCAGGGTTCTATGACGGCCATCCTTCCTTATTTGAAAGAAACTTCTAAGCCGGTGCTTACAAGTCCTGAAATGGCTATTGATCGTGCAAAGGAGATGCTTTATGGAAAATAGAAAGATGATCGTACTTGATGATGATCCGACAGGTATTCAAAGTGTTCATGATGTTTTGGTAATTACTCAGCCAACACTTGATAATCTGAAGGAAGCTATGACATCATCAGGATCACTTTTCTATATTCTGACAAATTCTCGTTCTTTCAGTGAAGAAAAAACAGCTGAATATCATAAAGAACTAACACAGTTGATCGTAGAAGCCGCTAAACAAAGCAATACTGACTTTATGATCCTTTCAAGAGGTGATTCAACATTACGTGGTCATTATCCGTTGGAAACAGAAGTCATCCGTCAGGTCTTAGAAGAAAACGGACAACAAATTGACGGTGAGATCATTTGCCCGTATTTAGACGGTATTCGTAAAACAGAAAATGACATTCATTATGTGAAAACGGATGATGGCTGGCTGCCATGTGGTGAAAGTGAGTTTGCAAAGGATAAATCTTTTGCTTACCATACTTCTGATCTAAAGGAATATGTAGAAGAAAAGACAAAGGGTGCTTATAAGGCAGCCGATTGTATCAGCATTTCACTTGAAGATCTTAATGATGAGCATACAGTTGTTGAGAAACTGGACAGTATTTCACATTTCAATAAGGTAATCGTCAATTGTACATGCATGGATGATCTGAAGAAATTTGTCGGTGCCTTTGAAAAATGTCATAAGCGCTATATGTTCCGTTGTGCTGCCAGTATCGTAAAAGAGCTGGCCCATATCGAAGATCGTCCTTATCTGACGAAAGAAGATTGTGTTCAGGAAGGTACGGGAGGTTTGATCCTTGTCGGCAGCCATGTAAAGAAAACGGCTTCACAATTAGCTTATTTAAAAGAACATGCCAAGGATTTGGTATGGATCGAATTTAACCAGCATAAGGTGTTAGACCATACCTTACATGAAGAAAGTCTGCGTGTCAGCAATGAACTTGAAAAGGTATTGAAAGAGGATAAGGTTGCGGTCGTTGCGACACGAAGAGAAAGAGTGGATTTTCCGGGTGATGACCCGGAAAAGCAACTGGAAATGGCAACAGCGATTTCAAGTGAGCTGATTGGTGTTCTTTCCCGTTTAACGATTCGCCCGCGCTTTTTGATCACCAAAGGCGGTATTACCTCCAGCGATGCTTTAACAATAGGCCTAAAAGTATCAAAAGAATGGGTATTGGGCCAGATCCAACAGAATGTCGGTGTGGTTCGCTGTCTGGAAGGCAGTAAATTTGAAAATCTTCCGGTCGTTGTTTTCCCGGGAAATGTCGGTGATGAAACTACGTTGTATAAGGTAGTTGAAACACTTCATAATTAAGAATTATTAAAGCTTTTCAGACAATTTATCTGAAGAGCTTTTTTATTTGGATATCCATTATATGATAAAAAGCTGATGCATGACATGATCATGAGGAATTACATTTTTAGTCTTTCTTACAAGTATGGGAACAAAGCTTAGATGGGATTATCTCATGTGCTGTTTTAGATGTATTGATCCTCTCAGATTAATTTATCGATCCATGCTGTATAGCCTAAACAAAAAAAAGTCACTAGGACTTTTTTTTCATCTTAACGGATAATAGGATGCATAAACCGGAGATAAGTAACAGTGAACCATAAATCATAAGTGAAGAATCACTTGTCTTTGGTGTATTTGTTTTATCTGATTGAATTGGACCAACAGGTTTTTGAGGGGTTGCCGGCTTTTCCGGATCAACCACAATTTCAGGATCAATGATTTTTTCCGGTTCATTGATCAGATTTATTCTTTGTATCTGATTACTGTATTGTACCGTAAAGCTTAGATCATTTGCTTTTTGATAGCCCTGAGGTGATTTTGTTTCTCTTAACGTATATTCCTTACCCGGTAAAAGTAATGCATATATGTCATAAGACGCATCGGCAGAAATCCATTCCGCTACGATATTCTGATTTTCATCTAACAGCTGGAGGTGGGCTCCTTTCAAGTTATTATCATCAATATCTTTTTTATAAATCTGTACATGGGTATTGATTGAATTGATAAGGGTAGTTGTAAACATCTGTTGGTGTTCATTTAATTCGATCATATTTGATGTGAAGATAGACTGGTAAGGAAAATTGATAAGCGTGTGACCTTTACTGTCGGTTTCATAGAGATGATACGTACCTAAAGGAAGATTTTCAAAGGTAATGGTTTCATTTGCCTGAATTGACTTGACGGCTATTAATTGATCCCTGGCATAAAGAGCAACATGGAAAATCTCATCACTGTCAGTTTGTATCTGATTGATGAATATCTTTTTTTCTACTTGGATATTTCCTGTTTGAAGGGTATTGGTAATATCATGATCTTCATAAGAAGCGATATAATGTTCTGTTTCAGTTTCACGTATCGAATAAGAACCTTCTTCTAAGATAGGAAGATCATTGAATGAATATTTCCAGTTTCCTGCTTCATTTATATTTTGTGAGTCGATCAGCTCATCATTGGCATATAGATTGATCTGAACGCTTTGCGGACGTAATCCATAGGAATCATTTTGATCGTTCCAATATTTAGTACCACTGATTTGAGTTGTTTCGACAGGTGTTTCCGTGATCAACGGTCCACCGCTATAATTCCACATGTGTCCTTCTGAGTAGCTGTCTAAATTGGCCGCAATGATGCCGCCGTTATAATTACCGCTGCGATGGATGACATTAGCATTGAGGGCTACGATATGACCGATACCATTACCATAAGCATTGGGCAAAGTTACCTGGGTGCTGTAAGGAATATTAAACACGATGTTCATATTGCTTCCATATTCACCAAATGAAGAGGATGTGATCACGCCCGGAAGAATGACCTCATTTTCAGAAAGAATATTAATGACGGTTTGTTCTTCATAGCTGCCGATAAACTGGATGCGATTGATCTGACGTAAGACACTTTCAGGTATCGTTACACGCTCTCCTGCATGAATCTGTACGCTGACAATACCTGGCGTTGTGATTATATCTGCATTTGTTAATAGACGGGAAGGCAGCTGGGAAAGTTGGATCGATTCATTTGCCAGCATATCTTTAGCCTTGTTCCAATCGACATAATGATCTGTTTGATAGACATTGACTTTATTATTGACATAATCAGCACCATTTACCTGATAAACAAAGTCATCTCCCCAATAAACCTTTTTAAAAAGTGTATTTGTATTTCCGATATACTGGTCAGGATTGATATGACTGTAAGAACTGCTAATACGGCTTCCGGCAGCGATCTTTCCTTGAATATAGCTGGAAATGCCTTGATCATAATCACCAAAGGTAAACCCTTGATGACTTGTGCGATTATATAGATCGCCCTTGGCAATAATCGGGCCTACGATATGCACACCGCTAACATCGTTAAACGAAAATACATTGAATTTGCTTAATATATTTTCGATTGTATAGCTTCCGGATGTCGTTTCAAAATTTGAAGCGGCAGTTGCTTTGATATTTTGAGTATTAAGAATGAAAACAGATAAGAGTAGCAAGATAAAGCTGTTAATTTTTTTCATAAGTTCTCCTTGGATAGATTTGGTTTACAAAATCAGCTAAAAGAATCATTCTTATTCAGTATATGAAGACAAGCGTATCATGTTGATGCTTTTTAATGAAGAAAAAATTATCATGGATATGTTATACTTGATG
>NZ_JBVAYM010000005.1:0-111682 GCF_055420025.1 Traorella sp. mt218 | reverse complement strand
TGCGATAGTGAGATATAAATGTTATAATCTTCGCATAGATAAAGAGGTATTTTATGAACACAAAGGATATGATCATTCAAAGCTATATTGATTTAGTGATTCAAAAGAAAACGACTCATGTAAAGGTTGCTGAAATTTGCGATCATGCTGATATTTCAAGAAAGACTTTTTATAATTATTTTGTTGATAAGCAACAGATTCTTGAATGTATTTTTTGTGAAGAAATTGAAAAGACAATGGTCAATGGATTGCAATATCCCATTAATGAAAAAGAGGAAGTCATTGCTACTTATAATAGTTTTTTAAAACAAAAGGATTTTTTTATGATTGCCATGAAATGTGAAGGACAAAATTCATTATTTGATATCATCATACAGCGGTGTTCATCATTTTGCAGGGATCTGTATGATCCATATTTTAAAGATAAGAAAAAACTGGAATATCTTTCATATAAGTATGCGGCAACCAGTGCGATGCTTCTAAAAAAATGGATGAATGAGGGCATGGAGGAATCCGCTGAATTTCTTGCAGATATCTATTTAAGCTCTATCCAACAACTGCCGTCATATAAGAAGAAAAAGGGGTAACAAATTTTTTGTTTTGTTACCTTTTTAGTTACTTTTGATTGAAAGAGTTAATGTAAATCAGACAGGTAAATGACTATAATAGAAATAGATGAAAGGAGTCTTAGAAATGGAAGGTATGATGAAGTGTGCTATTTATAAAAGCGCAAAAAACATTGTTGTAGAAGAAAGGGCAATTCCTTCGATCAGCAGTAAGGATGTGCTGGTAAAAGTTCTTAGAGCCGGCATCTGCGGTTCAGATGTAGGTATCTATCTGCATGGCGGAGAAGGATATGGTCTTCCTTCTGATTCACAGTTCGGACACGAGATGATCGGCAGAATCGTGGAAAAGGGCAGTGATGTCGCAGATGATCTGAATGTCGGAGATGTTGTTTTTATCGATCCGACACTTAGTACCGAAAACGGAGTTGCAGGCTCAACTGCGGCAGGTGCCTTTTGTGAATATGCCCTTGTTAAGAATGCGGCATTAAATTATAATCTTTATCATTTAGAAGATCCGGATTTAGACAAGCTGGCAATCATTGAACCATTATGCGTAGGAACCAAGGCAGCAACGATGGTGGAACCTAAATTGGATGAGAAGGTTGTCGTGCTGGGTGCCGGAACGATCGGTTTATCAGCTGCCGCAAGTTTGATTGCCAGAGGATTAAAGAAGATCGTTGTGGTTGATCGTGATTCAAAACGTTTGGAAGTTGCCAGACATCTTGGTGCTGAAACCGTTAATACGACAGAAAAGGATCTAAAGGAAGAGCTTATTCGTATCTTAGGAGCATTCCCGGGATATTTTCCATTACCGGATGTGGATATGTATATTGAGGCAAGCGGTTCTTCGGCGCTGTTTCGGCAATGCTTTGATTTAGCCAGGGAAAAGACTCGTTATGCCGTTGTATCTGTGCTGAATGAAGTAACTCTGAATGGTTTGAATTTTATTGCGACACAGCCTGTGATCTACGGTTCTCGGGGATATGAGCATGAAACGATTGCGGAAGTAATTGATCATTTACAAAAGAATAAGACCAATATTCGGGAAATCGTTACTAAAAAATATAAGATCGATGATTTCCCACAGGCCATTGCTGATGCTGCCAGTGGTAAGCAGATCAAGGTATTAATTGATTATGAGATGGAATAAACCAGTCGATGACTGGTTTTTTCTTTTCTGAAGGATATTTAAATTTCGTTGTGTTCGCCCTTGAAACAGTGTAAAATTGTAGTAGGAGGATTGTTTATGAAATTTAGTGAATATACATATGAAAGACCTGATCTGCAAAAAATGCAGAAGCTTTATACCCGTTACATTGATGAATTAAAGCGTGCGGGTGATGCCGATACATTTATGGATATTTTCAAAAGACTGAATCAGCTGAGAAATCATATCTCAAGCATGAGAACGATTGCTTCATTGCGATATACGATCAATACAGCGGATGAATTTTATGAGAAAGAAAATGATTATTGGGACGAGCACTCACCTTTTTATCAGCAGCTGGATACCCGTTTTTATAAAACGATCATGGAAAGTCCGCTTTTAGATGAATTGAAAAAGAGGATCCCTTCACCATTTTTCGGGATCATTTCCTGTCAGCTGAAAGCTTTTGATGACGTTATATTGGAGGATCTGCAGCAGGAAAATAAAATTGTGACCCAATATGACAAGCTGAAAGCTTCCGCAAAGATCGATTTTGAAGGCAAGACTTATACGTTGCCGGGAATATCTGCCCTATGTGAATCAAAGGATCGTGATCTCAGAAAAAGAGCAAGTGAAGCTAAATTTAAATTTTATGAAGATCATGAAGATGAGTTTGACCGTATTTATGACGAGCTTGTGCGGGTGCGTGACAGGATGGCAAAGAAGCTGGGTCTTGAAAACTTTACAAAGCTTGGTTATCTTCGTATGACCCGTCTTGATTACGATGAAAAAATGGTTGCTGATTATCGTAAGGAAGTATTGGAGAGCGTTGTTCCTTTGGCATGTGAGCTTGCCGAAAAGCAAAAAGAGCGTCTGGGGCTTGACCAACTGGAATATTATGATTTGAATGTTGAGTTTAAGAGCGGTAATCCACTGCCAAAGGGAAGCTGCAAGGAGCTGGTTGAAAAGGCGCGTCAAATGTATCATGAGCTTTCAAAGGAAACAGGCGAGTTTTTTGATATGATGATCGATCGTGAGCTTTTAGATCTGGAAAGCAAGCCGAATAAGGCAGGCGGCGGTTATTGTACCTATATCAGTGAATATGAAGCACCGTTTATTTTTTCTAATTTTAATGGTACGAGTGGTGATGTTGAGGTATTGACACATGAAGCCGGTCATGCTTTTCAGATTTATTCTTCAAGACATAATAAGATTCCTGAATTAGAATTTCCAACATATGAATCCTGTGAAATCCATTCGATGAGCATGGAGTTCATCACATGGCCATGGAGCCATCTGTTCTTTGGTGAGGATACGGCCAAGTATCATTATCTTCATTTAAGCTCGGCCGTCAAATTTCTTCCTTATGGGGTTTTGGTGGATCATTTCCAGCATGAAGTCTATAATCATCCTGAAATGACGCCTCAAAAGAGAAAAGAGGTATGGCGTGAATTGGAAAAGATGTATCTGCCTTATAAGAATTATGAAGCCTGTGATTTCTTGGAAAGAGGCAATTACTGGTTCCAGCAGAGTCATATATTCATGGATCCGTTCTATTACATTGACTATACCCTGGCTCAGGTATGCAGCTTGCAGTTTTGGAAGAGAAGCCAGGAGCATGATAAGGATATGTGGAAGGATTATTTGGCAATCTGTCAGGTGGGAGGTACAAAGAGCTTTTTGGATATCGTTAAGACAGCACATTTGATATCTCCTTTTGAAAAGGGCTTTTTGAAGGATGTCATGGAGTCGGCAAAAGCTTATTTAGAAAGTGTTGATGATAAAAAGTTTTGATATGGGGACTGGAATTCAATGCATGAATTTCAGTCTTTTTTTGTTGTGATTGTATTTTCTATAGAGATTGTTTATAATATGTGGGAATGGCGGAGGGATATATGGAATCAGTTAAAGCTTTTTGTGAGAGAAAACTACTGGGATATAGTGTTGATCAATATATAATCATGTTTGTTGTTTTTACGATTTTTTTACCACATTACTTTTCATTGGCGGCTATGGTGGGGGTTGTAATTTATCTGGTTTACACCAAGCAGCTAAAAAAGGTGATCTTGGGTACGCCAAGAGGTTATTGGGCTTTGATTTTTGGCGGCATGTCGATGGCGGTTTCGCTTTATTATCAGAATTATCGGGGCTTTATGCAGTGTGTAGGAATCGTTTTTGTGGCGGTTTTTATTTTGTATTATCGCCGTTATATCGATGAGCGGTTATTTACTTTTATCGTAGATACCTGTTGTCTGTTGTCGCTGTGCTGTTTTGTGTGGGGATTGATGGAGTATGCTTCGATCGTTGATCGTTTGGGTTATCCTTTTGATGAGCTGATCGTTGAAGATTCGCCGGTGAATCGCATCAATTCAACTTTTTATAATGCAAATTATTATGGCATGATGATCCAGTTTTTAGTGCTGATGTGCATCTATAAGATTCTGCATGCGAAAACGATCCATCGTGTCGTATTTTATGTCGTGACGATCTTTTGTAATCTTTTTGTTCTTTATCTGAGCGGATGCCGGGCCGGATGGTTAAGCTTTTTAGTGACCATTCCGCTGATCTTTTATATAAATCGACGGAAAAAGACTTCACTTTTTTTAGTGCTGATGATTGCGCTTGTTGTGGTGATCGTACTTTTGAATCCGGAGATTTTTCCTCGCTTTGATAATATCATCCGCTATTTCTTTAATCGTACGAATATTTGGATGACTGCTGTGAAGGGAATTATGGAGAAGCCGTTGTTTGGGCGTGGTCCCAGCGCATATCTGATGATTTATGAAAGCTTAGGGGGACGCAAGGCTTTTCATTCGCATAGCGTTTATCTTGATCCGCTGCTCTCGTTTGGGATCGTGGGCGTAGGTATGATATGTTATTTCGCATGGCCGGTCGTGAAGGAAATTTATCAGCTATATTCCAGAAAGATCAATAGGGAATTGTTCGGTCTGATCATTTGTTCGATCCTTGCTGTTCTGATTCATGGAATTTTTGATTATACCGTTTTCTGGATACAGACAGGAACGATATTTTTACTGATCTTGAACAGTGGCAGCATGTATAAAAATAATTCCTATGATTGATCTCGTAATCTTTACAAATAAAATAAATTACGATAGAATATAAATCATAAAGAGGTGGAATATGAAAAAGTTAGCAGCAGTCGTAGCGCTGTGTCTGTTGGCAGGATGCAGCAGCAAAGAAACGATCGAAGTGGATTATGTACATCCCAATCATAATGAAATCGCAGAGCAGGTATTAGGAGAGCCGCTTGGAAAGGATGAAACTCAGGAAATTTTTGAAAGTACGGAGAGCGTAGATGTATATTATGAGGTTGTTGATGATACGCAGGTGACGCTTTCTATCTTCAATAATATGGATTACTATTATACGGGTACGGTAGATCTGGATGCCTGTGAATTTCAGCTTTCAGTAACAGGTTTGGCACCATATTCTTATGCGTCAAAGACAGTAGAATGTCCTAATTTTGCGGAAGACAGTGAATTTACGTTTACCGGAACATTATATAACAGAAATGATGAAAATGCATATACGACACCGTTCGAAGCCTATTATTATGAGGATGATGATACGCTCTATGATTATACGCTGGATCTGAGCTTGGAAGAAATCAATGAAGATGAATTGAAAAAACTTGCGAATTATCTTTATACAGAGAATATTCTTTCAAATTATGCCGGAGAAATGTGGGTAAGGGTTTATCCTAAGACTGCTTATGATGAGGCTTATGGCATGAATACGGATGAAGCCTGGAATAAGCTTGACAGTGAGTCGTTTGTGGCGACTATCTGGGTAGATGCTGAGAATGATATTGCGGAAATTTATGACGGTCAGACGTCTGAGCTGATCGAAAGAATCAATTACAGATAACAAAAAGCGCTTCGCTACAAACGAAGCGCTTTTTAATTAATGATCTTAGATGCGATATTTGGCGTGGTCAGAATGTAATAACCTTCTTTTTCTCGATAATCTTCATTTTCGATCTCATCTGTTTTATCGTAGATCCAGATGGCTTCGGCTTCTATGCCGTTTTCTTTTAACTTTTCTAAATATGCAGCACCTTCCTGATAAGTCATCGTATAAAGCGTTGTGGAAAGGATATCGGCAATGCCGCTGTCCTCACATAAAATAGTTACGCTTTTCGCATGTCTTGCCGGATATAAGGTATCAGGATCAATGATATGATGCATGATATTACCGTCATGTATGAAATAGCGCTGGTAGTCACCGCTGGTTACGAAGGCTTCCTGACCGCCCAGTTCTAATGTGATGAGCGATTCGGTGGAGTTATGGAGGGAAGGGGTCAGAATACCGGCTCGCCATAGATCACCATTGATCTTATTTCCTAAAAATTCTACATTTCCGCCGGCATTGACAAAGCCATTGACATATCCCTCTTCAAGAAGCATTTCTGTTACTAACTGAGTAGCATATCCTTTAGCGACGGCACCGACATCAAGACTGGCACATGATTGATTTAAATAGACGGTGTTGTTTTCGTCATCAATTTCAACCTTGTCCCATCCCGAGCAGACTCTGGCGCTTTGAAGCTGTTCTTCGGTAGGAAGCGTGTAATCATCACCGTTGAGAGCTTTTTCTCGGACATCATGCCACAAGCTTAAGACAGGGCCAAGCGTTACATCAAACTGATAGTTGCTTAATTCGCTGTATTGCTTTGAAAGAAGAAGCATATCAATGATTACCTGAGAAACTTCCACCGGCTGAATACCGGCATTGTCATTGATCGTTTTGATATTGGCTACATCGTAATCGTTGTATTTATCAAAAAGGGAATTGTAGTAAAGAAAAGCATCGGTTGCTTTTTGAAATGTTTCATCAAATTCTTCCTGACTGTCGGCATATAACTGAATTGAAATTACCGTATCAAAGCCAGCCTGCATCGTTGAATCATTATAGAGCTTTTTCTCTTTTGGAGCACACCCTAAAAGAAGCAAACCAATGAGCAGTAAACTCGTTTTTTTCAATTTTATCACCTGCTTTATTATACTGTGCAAGGGGATTAAAATCAAGAAATTACTTTTTGTGAAGCAAACCGGAGGAAGAATATGGGTAAAGAGCATGAAATTTGATATGATTTTTTCTAAAATAGATGCCACAATATTGATAAATATATTAAAAATCGTGTGATATTATGTTATAATAACAGAGATGTCGTTTTATACGATGATAAGAAGAGGAAGGTGACGAAATGTCTTTGTTTAGAGGGTCAATGCGTACTCATATAAATGGGCACAAAGAGTTGAGCGAACATGCAGATATCATCACTTTGGTTCCTGAAAAAGTAGCGATTCCGCTGTATTTCGGTGCAGAAACGGATCCGCAGATATTTGTTCAGGCTGGGGATGAAGTTAAAGTAGGGACAAAAATTGCAGAGTTCAGCAGCCGCTTTGTAGTGCCGATATATTCTAGTGTAAGCGGAAGAGTCGAAGTGATTGAGGATCGATTACATCAGAATCTTAAAAGAATCAAACATGTAGTGATCGTCAATGATAAAAAATACACAAAGGAAGAAAATCCGACGTTGGATTATGAGGCTGCTTCTCGTGAAGAACTGGTTAATTTTATGATGAATGCCGGTATCATCGGCTGCGGAGGAGCAGGTTTTCCTTCTTATGTAAAGTATAAAGGTGTTAAGAATGTTGATAGCTTGATCATTAATGCCGTTGAATGTGAGCCTTATATCACCAGTGATTATAAAGTCATGGAAACTGATTTTGATGTGGTGCTGACAGGTATCAAGGCCATGAAAAAGATGAGTGATGCAAAGAAGGTGCTGATTGCTATTAAAAAATCACATCCTGAACTGATTCAGAGCGTCAGTGCTAAGTTGCAGAATGAAAAAGATATCACTTGTGTCAGCGTTCCGGATGTTTATCCGATGGGATGGGAAAGAACGCTGGTCTATCAGCTGACGAAAAAGCGTTATGATAAATTGCCTCTTGAGGTAGGCTGTATCGTTAACAATGCAACGACAGCTTATATGTTTGGCAAGGCGTTGACGACTGGAGAGCCGATCATTAGCCGTATGCTGACAGTCAGCGGTGATGCCGTGAAGCATCCATGTAATGTGATTGCTCCTGTCGGAAGCAGTGCTCACGATGTGATCGAGGCCTGCGGCGGTTATACTGCTGATGATGTGGTTGTCTGCTTTGGCGGTCCGATGATGGGTACAACGATCACGACGGATGATGTCAGTGTAGAAAGACAGAACAATGCGATCACGGTATTGAAGAAAGCGGCAATCGATGAAGTTGCCTGTTTGCGTTGCGGAAGCTGTTCAGATCACTGTCCAAGCGGTCTGCAGCCGGTACGTATCGTTCAGGCGAATAAATTAAAGGATATGGCACGTCTGGAAAAGCTGGATGTCACCAAGTGTGTGGAATGCGGAATGTGTACATATGTTTGTCCTTCTAAGATTGCTGTTACGGAAAATGTACGCCGAGCTAAGCGCGCCTATCAGATGGCGAAGGCTAAGAAATAGGGGGAAGCGACGATGAAATTCAATTACAGTCCGGCTCCGAATTATCGCAGTTCAAATTCTACTAAAAGAATCATGTTTGAACTGTTGCTGGGGCTAATAGTTATTTATTTATATGCACTCTTTTATTACGCAACAAGTTATGGAAATGAATATCTTATGCAGGCGTTGCTGATCATGGCAGCTTCGGTTGGCGGTTGTGTGCTTACTGAGGTCGTTTGGGCATTAGCGCTAAAAAAGAATGTCATTTCATATCTGAAGGGATCCTTTCCTTGGATCACGGGCGTGATCTTGGGATTGATGGTATCTGTCAATACAAGCTGGTATGCGGTTTTAGTGGCTGCCGTGCTTTGTACGATTTTCGGTAAACTGGCATTCGGCGGCTTTGGCCAGAATATCTTTAATCCGGCTGCTGTCGGAAGAGCGATCATACTGACTGCTTTTTCAGGTATGGTAGTTGCAGATATCACAACAGGGGCTACACCGACAACTTTGATGGCAAGCACATATTCATGGTGTGTGACGGATGCAGGTATGGTCAGTGAGCTGTTGAACTCGGTTGGCGGACTAAGCGGTCTGCTGTTTGGTTCACATCCCGGAGCTTTGGGTGAAACCTGCGGTATCCTGATCATTGTCGTGGGAATTATTCTTGCGATCCGCAAGGTCATTGATTGGCGTGTACCGGTCGTTTATATCGGAAGCGTATTTGTGATCACGGCTGTCATGGCTTTATTTAAAGGAATGGGCATGTGGTATCCTGTTTATCATGTGTTGAGTCGCGGACTTCTGTTTGGTGCCTTCTTTATGGCAACTGATCCGGTTACGAATCCGACAAGCGCATCAGGAAGGGTCATTTTCGCATTAGGCTGTGCGATCTTAACGGTTCTGATTCGTGTGAAGGCTAATCTTCCGGAAGGTGTCTTATATTCTATTCTGCTCATGAATGCATGTACGCCGATGATTGAACGTATTTGTGACTGTGAACAGATCAAAGGCTTAAGAAATGCTATTATCTCATTTGTATGTTTGGCCGTCGTAGGACTTGGCTGTGGCGTTTTAGCCATCAATGCGGTTGAGCCTGCCACTGCTGCAAAAGAAGAAAATAACGGCAGCACGAATGAAGGTGAAACAGGAATGGATTTCAATACAGAAATCACTAATACAACTGAAAACAGTGACGGCAGCGTGACTTATACAGTAAGTGTAGATGGTTATGCGGTATATAATCATGCAGATGGAAAACCGAATGTCATCGAAGTAACGATCCTGGATGGAACGGTTCAGAATGTTGTGGTTGTCGAAGCAAATGATACGCAGTATGTTGGAGATCAGATTGCAAATGAGGACTTTACCAGTCAGTTTGTGGGCATGACATTGGATACGCTTGAAGTTAAGCCGTTGAGCGGTGCTACGATTTCAAGTACTTCCGCAGAAAAGGCAGTGCAGGCGGCACTTGAAGCAGCACAGGCACCAGCCGGAGGAAACGGAAGTACAGGTGGTAGTGAAACAGGAATGGATTTCAATACGGAAGTCACCAATACAACCGAAAACAGTGACGGCAGCATTACTTATACAATAAGCGCAGATGGTTATGCGGTATATAATCATGCAGATGGAAAACCGAATGTCATCGAAGTAACGATCTTAGATGGAACGGTTCAGAATGTTGTGGTTGTCGAAGCAAATGATACGCAGTATGTTGGAGATCAGATTGCAAACGAGGACTTTACCAGTCAGTTTGTAGGTATGACAAAAGATACGCTTGAGCTTGAGCCGTTGAGTGGTGCTACGATTTCAAGTAACTCAGCATATCATGCAGTCTTAACTGCTTTGGAGCAATAGGAGGGGTATTATGAAAAAAATCATTCATTTAACACTTTTCCTTGCCATTATTTCGGCGATTGCCGGCGGTGCGCTGGCAGCTGTCAACAATTTGACAGCACCTATCATTGAAGAAAATGCTTTGGCTGAAGTAAAATCGACGCTTGAAGAATTTTTCCCGAATGGCAGCTTTACAGAAGTGGATATCAAAGGGGAAGTTGAATATATTACCAATATTTATGAAGCTGAAGGTGAAGGTGTGATCTATAAGGTCAGCGTTCAAGGTTTCAGTGATACGATCACTTATCTTGTAGCCATTGATAATGATAGAAAATTTTCGGGATATAAGGTAACAGAAATCAGTGATACACAGGGTTATGGATCACGTGTGGGCGATCCTGAATTCTATGAACCTTTTATCGGTCAGTCGATCGATACACAGGTTGATACTTTGAGTGGTGCAACAGTTTCATCGACAGCTGTTGTCAATGGTCTTAAAGAAGTTGTGAAATATCACAACGAAAATTATTAGGAGGGGGATCGTTATGAAACGTTTTGATAACTTTAAAGCGGGGTTCATAAATGAAAACCCGATCTTTGGACTTTATTTGGGCTTATGTTCCACACTGGCTATTTCTACGACATTAAACAATGCCGTAGGTATGGGTGTGGCTGTTACGGTCGTTCTGGTCATGTCCAATATCATTATTTCCTGTATTCGTAAGATTACGCCGGATGAAATCCGTATTCCGGTATATATCGTTGTTATTGCGGCTTTGGTAAAGATCGTGCAGATGCTTGTTGAGGCTTATACGCCTGAATTGAATACGGCATTGGGCATTTTCCTGCCATTGATCGTGGTTAACTGTATCATCTTAGGACGTGCGGAAGCCTTTGCCAGTAAAAATGGTGTTTTAGATTCACTGGTAGACGGCTTAGGTATGGGATTAGGATATACGATGGGACTGTTGGCGATGGCAGTGGTTCGTCAGATCATTTCAACAGGAACGTTGAGCTTTGCAAATCCGTTCAATACTAATTTTGTTATTTTTGAAACGACTTTCTTTCCTAGTGAATATGCGGTATCGATCTTTAGTCAGCCAATTGGTGCTTTCTTCACCTTTGCCTGTCTGGCTGCTGCTTTAACGGCATTTAAAAGCAGCAAGAATAAAAAGCCATGGAAGATCGGCGGAGCGCTCGTTGCACTTGTACTGATCGCCTTTGTAGCATTAAGAAGTGATTTCATGGTTGATACAGCGGCTTCAGAAACTCCTGTGGAAGAGGAAAACGGTTCTCAGGGAGGCAGTGAAACTGACTTGGCATTCAATACAGAAATTACCAACACAACGGAAAATGCTGATGGCAGTGTGACCTATACCGTGAGTGTAGATGGTTATGCGGTATATAATCATGCAGATGGAAAACCGAATGTCATCGAAGTAACGATCTTAGATGGAACGGTACAAAATGTCGTGGTTACAGAAGCAAATGATACACAGTATGTGGGTGACCGCATTGCTGATGAAGCATTTACCAGTCAGTTTGTAGGTATGACAAAAGATACGCTTGAACTTGAACCTTTGAGTGGTGCAACGATTTCAAGCAACTCTGCTTATCATGCAGTCTTAGCCGCTTTGGAAGCAGCTGAGTAGAAAGGAGAAAGCATATGAGTGAATTATTTACATTGTTTCTTGGCGCTGCCATTATCAATAATATTATTCTGACCAGATTTTTGGGTATGTGTCCTTTCCTTGGCGTTTCGAAAAAGGTTGACAGTGCCTTGGGAATGGGTGCAGCCGTTATCTTTGTTATCTTTGTATCCAGTATCGTAACTTATACGCTTTATTATCAGGTATTGGAACCGGCAAATTTGGAATACATGGATCTGATCACATTCATTTTGGTCATTGCGGCCTTTGTACAGCTTGTAGAAATGATCATTAAGAAGTTTTCACCGGCTTTATACAAAGCCTTGGGTATTTATCTGCCTTTGATCACGACCAACTGTGCTGTATTGGGAGTTGCTTTGGATAATATTTCCAATCAGTATAACTTTGCGGAAATGTGCACATATTCTCTGGCTGTTCCTGTCGGCTTTACTTTGGTTTTATTTATTTTCTCTACGATTCGTGAACGTTTGGATACAGCGAATACGCAGCAATCGTTTAAGGGTAATCCGATTGCTTTGATCGTAGCCGGATTGATGGCTCTCGCTTTTTCAGGATTAGCCGGACTGGTATAGTAGTATGACAGGAATCATCATTTTAGTGGTGCTGGCGGCTGGATATGGCTGTTTCTACTATTTGAATCATAAGACACCAGTACCTAAGGGATGTGAAAATCTGAAACAGGCATGTCAGGGGTGCAAAGATTTTTCTTGTGGAAATCACCCTAGTCAGAATTAAGGAGGAACTATGATACAAGCAATCATATTGATGCTCATCCTAGGAGCTGTTCTGGGATTGGGATTAGGTCTTGCCAATAAATTTTTAGCGGTCAAGGAAGATGAGCGTGTTGAACATGTTACACAGCTTTTACCGGGTTATAACTGTGGTTCCTGCGGTTATCCGGGATGCAGCGGCCTTGCGGAAGCATTGGTCAGCGGCAAGGTAAAAAGCGTAAGTACCTGTCGCCCATCAAAAGCAGATAAGAAACAGGAAATCGTGGATTATCTGAATGCTGCTGAAGGACCTAACGGTGAAAAAGTTACTGTGACATTATAGTAGAAGGAGATCGGATCAGATCTCCTTTTATTTTATGATTTGTGTCATCATGTGCAGTGAACCATTCGTATGATAATTGACAAGTGAAAGATGAATGGGAAAGGTTACTTTGACATCGTAGCGTTGAGCATTGGGAGTAATGCTCAGCGTACACGTAGAACAGTATCGTTTACCATTCTCAATCAGCTCATAGACGGATGCATCGAGCCGGTTTTGATGTTCGATCTGTGTTACGACATAGTTCTGATATTGTCTGGCCTGATTATAGGTCATCAAAATCTGCATGAAATTCAGTCCAAAAACAACGATAGGTAATGCAAATATCATGATGAATCCAAATTCAAAAGCGCCCTTCATAGACTAAAGCGGTGATTCTTCCGTCATTTTATTCCATTGGGTTTCAATCGTATCCTGCATCGTCCCTCTAAAATCACTGGCAAACAGGATCATTCCTGAAGCGATGATCGTGACGATCAGCACAAGACCATATTCTTCAAAAAAAGCTTTCATTTTGACCTCCTAGCTTTTACATTCCATTTGTAAACATATTCATTATTACTTCACACATGATTGCCAGAAACAAAAGAGTAACTCCAAAAAGAGGAATCATGGAAAACCATTCATAAATGGTCACGGCATCTTTATGATGTTCTTCTCTTTCGCTTCTCAGCCATTTTGTTGTTGTCTGTATCATGCGATTGAATTGCAAATAGGCATCATCCTTGCCCACAGTGTTATAGCGGTATAAAAGTTTCATGGCACGTTCAATCTCACTGAGTCGGTAAGCACTTAGAAAATTCAAATAGGGGGTAATATTTAAGGCATCCTTATCACTTTCATCAATGAGTTTTTTCAAATCATGCCGGATCAGGGCAGGTGCATGGCTTAAAGAGAGCCTCAGTGACTGAGAGACGGTATTGCTTTGGAGAAGAATCTGCAATTGTCTTAGCCAGATAGGAAACTGAAATTTTAAGAGCCGGCTTTTTCTTTTCACATGTTGCTTCAATGACCAGTAATCCTTCTTTAAGAGAAAAATATATATGAAAAGAATAAGAAAGAGAATAGAAAAAGAATAATCCATCCGGCTCCATAAGCAAAGAGGCAATAATGCAATCCGGCTTTTACGGACTCTTTTTAACATGAACGATTGCTGATCCTCGTGTAACAGCTCGTCCAGATCACGTTCACGAATCAAACAGATAAGCCAGGGTTCCAGTATCTTATGGAAAAGAAAGAGCAATGCTACGATCATCGTTGGCAGCATAGTTCGGATCATAAAGCCTCCTCCTTTTCAAACCATGATTTTGAAAAGATGCGATGAGCCATAAAAAGGGTAAAAAGAAGACATGATAAGAAAATAAGGATTGCAAGCTGATAAATATCACTTCTTGTATCAAAAGAAATTTCCGCAAGCATATTTTTTGATAAAAAAGCAATCCCGATCGATAACAGACATAAGCCCATCATTTTATTTTTTGTGCTGACCTGCTTTTTCTTAAACTCATAAATATCTTCGATCCAATCATCAATATCATCCTGAATCAAATCCAATCCCTCACTAAAGCTTCCGCCATGTCTTTCAATGGTCGCTACTAAGGTTATCAGATTATGAACGATAAAGTGAGGCTGATAATCACTTAAAAGCTTCAGGGAAGCTTCAATGTTTCCTTCTTTCATCAGCACTTCCTTCATATTGGATATCAGCACACCTACTTCTCCCTCACAGACCTTTTCGCATTCGCATAAGCTCGGATAAGTTTTTGGGTTTAATTTGAATACGGCAATAAAGGTCTGAAGGAACATGGTAAAGCCATTAAATACTTTTTCCTGATAGGAGTGAAAAAGTAGCCAAATGATGATATGCGGTAGCATGAATAAGGAAACAAGAGCCAGTAGAAGATAAGTTTCAAGACGTACTTCAAATTGATAACAGAGAAAGTACAAGATACATAGAAAGAAAAAGGTACTAAAAAGATGTGTCTTGATATCATAGTTGTAACCGTAGGTAAGTATCGTCTTTTTCAGATTTCGATATCCGTTACGACTAAAGATACCATATTTAAAGAAATCCTTCTTCTTTGAAAAATTCAGTGCCAGCAATAGCAGGGCAACAAAAATATAGATCAGTACCATCATTTTAATTTCTCCATCTTTAACTTTGTTCTCAGCCTTTCAGGCAGATTTTCCAAATGCATTTTACCATCATAAATGATATGGCTCTGAGCCTGTTCCTCTTTCACATCAAAACAGACAATCTGTTTCAAAAAGCGCCGGATCCCTTTTTCACTGATGCTTGCTTCTAAATGAATACCAAAATCAATTGATTCATGGATGCTGTTTAAAATGATCTGATTACTGATTTCCACATTTTCAAACATATGCAGGATACGGCTAGGTATCTTCTGTGCATCATAGGCATGAATCGTTGAAATAAGATGGGTACCTGTTGAGATGCTTTCTAACAGATGGACCACCTCATGAGAGCGGACCTCAGAAACAAGCATCCAGTCAGGACGCTGCCTTAGTGAAGCCTTGATGGCATCAACGTAACTGAAGCGGTCACTGACTCTTAAGGCTACGACATCTTTATCCTCAAAAATATCATGGGCCCGAAGCTCCAGCGTATCTTCTATCGTTATGATACGTTCACTTTCTTTAATAAACTGAGTCAGATATTTCATCAGCTCTGTTTTTCCTGAGGAGGGCAGACCGGAGATCATGATGTTGCAGTGATGCTCCACCATCCTTTTTAAAAGTTTCAATACTTCTGTATTTGCATAACGTTCCTTTACCATCTTCTTATCGTTCAATCGCAATACGGCAGGTGTCTTACGTATTGAGATACTGTGTCCGCTGCGCGCAATTGACTGATGAAGGATGCTGATTCGCAGATCTTTAGTTTCTGCTTCAATGATAGGGGAAGTTACATTGAAGCTGCAATTAACAAAATTGGCCATTTTAAAACAAAATTGTTGAATAAATTCATCTTCATCAAAGACTTCGCAATAACGTCCCTTTGAAAGATGATCGATCCATAAATGACGTCCGTTGTAATTGATATCCGTGATATTTTCATCCTCGATATAAGGGGTCAGCGGACCGAAATCAAAGCTATTCATACAAAAGTGGAAGAAGGACGCTTTCCTCGTTCAATAAACATTCTTCCTCATGTGGATATGCCGTGGCATAAAGATCAATGCGACCCATTTCACTTGCTTTTTTCAATAACGCAACATATTCTTCATTTACGGCCAGATTAATTACGCTGGGCACATTCAAGCTGCTTTTTTTCATATCGATCCCTTTGCGATCAACGACATTGATGATCCGCACTCCCCATAATAACGCATCACTGACAGGATTTTCTTTTTTTAAAGAAATCGTGGCATAAATATCGATCTTCTGATTATTCGTCAAAGAATTGCCCGAGCTTTTTATTAGATCGATGGGCAAAGAAAATACGTTCTGACCTTCTTGAAGCTTTAAAGCAGGATAATCCGGAAGCTGCTCTTCTTCGAAAAGCATGGATCGATACAACAAGGACCCTTTAGGAATGATCCCTTCAATTTCGGTATATTTACCGATCGCTTCATCAATATCCAAAATACAGTCTTCATTCAAAAGAGCTTTGCTTACCTTAACGATTTCAAGCATATCCTTCTCAATTTTAGCCCGTGGTTCAATCTGTACTTTAGCAATCGGCACTTCTACCAGATCCAATTGTTTATCCAATAAGATCTTGAAAAGCAGCACATTAACAATGACCAGTGCGATAAGTCCTATCAAAGCCGTATTCTTTTTCATTCACTCAACTCCTCTACCATGGCTTCATCTACTTCAATTCTCATTCCCTTTAACCTGCTTTGATTTATGGCTTGACAATGAATCCTCATAAATAAAGGTTCTTTCATAAAACCACTTAATGTCAGATCATAGGTATAATCCTCAAGTGCCAATTCTTTAAAATATGTAGTAAAGGTGTCAAAAGCATCCTGTGCCTCAAAGTTATCCCGATCGACATAATCAGCCATTGTTGACAAAAGGGCTCTTTTGACTGCCATTTCGGTTACATTTTGCGTATGATCAAACTGTACATACCAGCAAAATGACAAAAAAAGAATCAGTGATCCCAGGATCATTCCATAGACAATGAAAATTGATTTCATAAATATTACCTCCTACTCTTTTATATGCATGAAAATCGTAAAATTCCCAAAAAAAATTAAAAAAAATTCATTTTTTTTTAAATCAGCTGCATAAAAATATACTTGTCTTCCTAAGTCGACAAAATCTGCATAAGAATGATCTAAAATGAATGAATGAAAATAAAACCCTTTTATCAGCTGGTATTCATGCTCGTATTAATGTTGTTGGTAATCGTGATGATCTTCAAGGATGATAGTATGCTTATCTTGAATCAGCTTTCTAAAATCTCGCTTTTTGCTTATTTGCCGATTCTTTTGCTTTGTGCTTCCTTTGGTATCATACAGGGGTGGATCTTATACAGGATCGCCCGGCCCTATCAAAAAAGTCTTCGGGTATATGAAGGAATCTTATTGGCATTTACGGGAAGCTTTTTTAATAGTGTGACGCCCTTAGGAGGAGGACAGGCATCATTGACTTATATTTTAAGAAAAAAACAGTTCAGCTTTAGTGAAATTGCGGCAATCCTATGGAAAGATTTTTTCCTGTTTCAATGTGCGCTGATCATCATGGCAACCCTGATTCTAAGCATCAGCTTACAACAAGCGTTTCTTGATTTTCCCAAAGCAGTTTTGTGGATCATACTTGGTTACGGTATCAACCTGTCTGTGATCTTCTTTCTTTATTCCATGAGCCGTTTTCCGCAATTATATATAAAAATATCAAATTTTCTGCTTCTCTTACTTCAAAAGCTCCACTTTATCCAACAACCGGATCAGCTTTTTATAAAGGGAAAAGAAATGATCGATCAATTCGGTATCTATACCTCTCAATTGAACCAAAATAAAAAGGAAGTCTATCTCATCCTACTGATGAATAGCTTCCGTCTTCTTCTCCTTTATGCCATTCCTTATCTCCTTGCGCTTCTGCTTAACCTTCCTGTTGATGTTCCGGATCTGTTTAAGATCATAGCCCTATCGTGCTTTGTGCATATGTTGAATGCATTGACGCCGTTACCGGGAGATGCCGGATGGAGCGAAGGGATGTTTATTTTGTTATTTATGAGCTTATTTACAAAAAGTGCAGCAGGGAGCATGATGATCTTATGGCGCTTCGCAACCTTTTATCTAAATATTATCATGGGTGCCCTGTGTTTTGTTTTCATAAAAAGAAGGCTTGGATGATATAGGATTTTTTAGCTCTATCTCTTGTATCCGATCGATCAAAAAAGATGATATCGTTACGGTAATCAGGGAAAAGATGATTCTCTGATAAGGAATATAAGTCAGTGATAATCCCAAAACGGTCAGATCGCTAAAAAGATAAGCAAAAGATAAACGACAGTGGGTGAGATGGGAGATCGTAAGTGCTAAGGCATCATCACCGCCACTTGATCCACCCTGCCGTACGATCATGCCTACACCCACACCGACAAAGATGCCTCCTAATACAGCGGCCAGTAAGGGATGATCGCTGAGATTCGGCAGCATTGGTGGGAAAAGCTCCCATACTTTATAAAACAGGGAAACACTGAGCGTCGATAAGATCGAAGTAACGATAAAATGGCCGCCTAAAAATCGAAAAGCCAGTAAATAACAGGTGATATCCAATAAAGGGGTAATATAAGCAGGTGATATGTGAAACCAGTGCTCGATCAAAAGCATGAGCCCGATCACACCTCCTTCTGTGATATTGCATTGCTGATGGATGTTATGAATACCAAAAGATGTGATCATCGCTCCCATGATGATGAGAATTATTTTTTTGATTGGTAATTTATGAATCAAAGATGACATATGAATCTTCCTCCTTGTATTTTATACGTGAATACAGATATAATAAAGGATATAGTAACTATAATGTCAAGGAGATTTTATGAAAGATTTATTTTCTATCGGAGAAGTATCGAAATATCAGCATATATCAAAACAGACACTTATTTATTATGACAGGATCGGTTTATTTTCACCGGCCTATGTAGATCCAAATACAGGTTACCGCTATTACAGTGCAGCACAAATCGATTATTTAGATACGATTTTGATCATGAAAAAGATTGGTTTTTCACTTCATGAAATCAAGGAACATATGCGGAATTACAATAGTGACAGTTCACTGATACTTTTTAAAAAGCAGCTATCGGTCATTGAAGAAAAAATCAAAGAGCTCTGTTTGATCCAAAGCAGGGTCAGGCATCGCTGTGAACAAATGGAACATGCAAGATCATATCATGAAGATGAAGTGATCATTGAAAAGGTACAAGATCAGTATCTTTTGACTCAAACGGTTCAAATGCCTTATTCATTAAAAGAAATCAGTATTGCGACAAAGAAATGTTTTGCGGATGCTTTTGAAAAACAACTGCCGGTTTTCTTTCAGTCAGGGGTGATCGTTCCGTTGAACCGCATTAAAGAAAATCGCTTTACAGAAGCCAGTCATGCTTTTTTACCGATTGAAAAAACAGACAGGGCAGATAATATCAAATTTCTTCCATCAGGAAAATGTGTCTGTATTAATCATATTGGTGATTATTTATCCATTGGTCATTCTTATAAAAAATTATTGGATTACTGTGGAAAACATTCTTTACAAATCATTTCTGATTCATATGAATTTTGTATCAATGATTATTTGACTTCCCACGATGAAAATGAATATATTACAAAGATCATGTTTTATATAAACTAAAAAGCTATTCTGTAATAAAAATAGCTTCAGACTGTTGACAAAGTCGGTTTTTTTCTTTCCCACTTTAGTATTAAAAATAGTGGTTTTATAACATTTTTAAAAATAATAAGTCACGGCGTACGGTATTCTCGCTATTTGCTTTTGGAAAGTTCCATAATCTGTATTCAGTTGTCAAAGAGCATATTTCTCTTTACAAGGACAACTAAACATGGGGTATCGAACCGCTTCAAATAGTTCGGAAAAGATATAAAAATAAAGCTAATTCACTGAACGAATTAGCTTATATTTCATTAATGGGGCGACTGATGGGATTCGAACCCACGCATGACGGGACCACAACCCGCTGTGTTAACCGCTTCACCACAGTCGCCATGACGCTTTATTATATTATCAAATTCATCATGAATTGTAAAGAGGAAAATGAAAAAAATCTTGCGAATAAGTAAAGAATGATTTATAATGAAACCGTTAAAGCGATGATAAGGAGTAGTAGATCGTCTAACATCAAATAGGGAATGAGGGTCAGCGACTGGAAGCCTTCTGTTGATGATTCGATTGAATTCACCTTGGAGCGGGACCAATCCTCCCCCGTAAGCCGCGGTTATCGGTATAAAGTGTGTCGCAAGATGAAACAGGATGGTACCGCGCTGAAGGCGTTCCTGCAGGTTGCGATTTTTTTTATTTTAGAGAGGTAGAAAATGGAAAGATTAGAACAGTTAAAAGAGGAAGCACTTCAAGCCGTAGAAAAGGCTGAAGCTTTGTCTGAGCTTCAACAACAAAGAGTTCATTATTTAGGAAAAAAAGGTCCGATTCAGGATGTCATGAAAATGATGAAGGATCTTCCGGCAGAAGAAAGACCGGCTTTTGGTGCGCAGGTCAATGAGATCAAGAAAGCAATCAGCGATGCGATCGAAGCAAAGCGTGGTGAGCTTGAAGTCAAGGAAATGAATCTGCGTCTTGAAAAAGAGAAGATTGATATTACACTGGAAGGATATAAGCCGGTGATCGGTAATGTCCATCCACTGACGCTTGTTCAGCAGGAGCTTGAAGACCTGTTTATCGGTCAGGGATATACCGTCGCTGAAGGACCGGAAGTAGAATTAGATTTTTATAATTTTGAAAGAGCGAATATTCCTCAGGGGCATCCGGCCAGGGATATGCAGGATACCTTCTATATCGATCACGAACGTCTTTTGCGTACCCATACGACAGCCATTCAGACACGTCAATTAGAGCTTCATGCTCCTAACCCTATCAAGGTGGTTTGTCCGGGCAAGGTTTATCGACGTGATGATGACGATGCGACACATTCTCATCAGTTTACACAGATGGAAGGATTAGTCGTAGCTGAAGGCATTCAGTTATCAGATCTTAAGGGTACCCTTGAATTTATGGCAAAGAAAATGTTTGGGGAAAGCCGTGTGATTCGTTTCCGCCCAAGCTATTTCCAGTTTACAGAACCAAGTGTCGAGGTAGATGTCAGCTGTCATGTCTGCAACGGCAAAGGCTGTCCGGTATGCAAAGGAACAGGCTGGATCGAAATTTTAGGAGCCGGCATGGTTCATCCGAATGTTTTGGAAATGGCAGGCTATGATTCAACCAAGATGAGCGGTTTTGCGTTTGGTGTTGGTATAGAACGTGTGGCGATGCTGAAGTATGGTATTGATGATATTCGTCATTTTTATACGAATGACGTGCGTTTCTTAAAGATGTTCAAGCGTTTCGATTAGGAGGATTTTATGATTACAAGTAAGAAATGGCTCAGCCAGTATATGGATTTAAGTGATGTAACAGCTCAACAGCTGGCAGATAAGATGACCGAGGCCGGTTTGGAGGTTGAGGGAATTGAGCCTTTGGCACAAGGAACGAATCTGGAAATCGGTTATGTGAAGGAATGCGTGGATCATCCGGATAGCGATCATCTTCATGTATGTCAGGTGGAGCTTGCCGAAGGCTGTGAACAAATCGTTTGCGGTGCACCAAATGTACGTGCCGGATTAAAAGTCATCGTTGCCAAGGTAGGCGCCCAATTGCCTGAAATTCAAATCAAGAAAAGTGTGATCCGCGGGGTTGAAAGCAACGGTATGATCTGTTCGCTTTTAGAGCTGGGTGTTGATCCAAAGCAGTTAAGCGATGCCCAGAAAAACGGTATCGAGGAATTAGGGGAAGATGCGGTTGTCGGCGGTGACCCTTTAGCCTATTTGGGATTGGATGATGTGCTGTTGGATGTCAGCTTAACACCAAACCGCAGCGATTGTCTGGCAAGTTTCGCATTGGCCAAAGAAGTGGGGGCCATCCTTCATAAAGAGGTGACGCTGCCTGATTTTAAAAATGGCAGTGATATCGGTGAAAAGACACAGTTAAAGGTATCTTCCACTACCCCAAAATGTCCTTTATTCTTAGGAAAGGTCATTAAAGAAGTGACGATCAAGCCGTCACCGAAATGGATCAAAGAGATCCTTCATGCCGCAGGTGTAAAGACGATCAACAATGTCGTGGATATTTCCAATTTGGTCATGCTGGAAACAGGTCAGCCGACACACTTCTATGATATCAATAAGATGCATCAGGATATCGTGGTAAGTACAGGTTTTGATACCGTTTATACCGCGTTGGATGGTGTGGACTATAAGATCGAACCTGAAGATATCATGATCACGACCCACGGTGAACCTGTCGGTATTGCCGGTTTGATGGGTGGAGATGATTCCAAGATCGACGAAACGACCAAAGGAATCATCATTGAGGTAGCGACTTTTGATTATGTTCAGTGTCGTAATACAGCTCGCCGTTTAAATATTACGAGTGATGCTTCTATTCGTAATTCAAAGGAAATTGAACCGGGTGCGCCTAAAAAAGCAATGGATCGCTGTGTACAGCTTCTAATCGAATATGCTGATGCCAAGGGTATTGAAGAAACAGCCGTTTATGGTGATCCACATGTTGAAAATACAGAATTAGAGGTTTCTGTGGAACGTATCAACAAACGTTTGGGAACCCAGTTTAGTGCTGAAGAAATGTGCGATGTTCTTAAGTGGCTTGATTTTTCACCGGTATGTGAGGGCGATCGCATTTCAATCTCTGTACCAAGCTATCGCAGTGATATCAAGATCGAAGCGGATGTTTCGGAAGAAATCATTCGTCTGATCGGATATGATCGCTTGCAATCTACCTTGCCGCTCATGGAAATGACGCAGGGAGAATTAGATAACCGTCAGAAGATGAACCGTCGTATCCGTACATTACTGACACAGTTAGGCCTTTATGAGTGTGAATCCTACACGTTGGTAAGCCAGAAGCATATCGATGATGCGATCATGGGACTTGAACCGGTCGTAGAATTAGCTTCACCGATGAGCGAAGATCGTAAGTATGTGCGCAATACATTGCTGCCAAGCATGTTGTATGTAATGGCTTATAATCAAAACCGCAGCGTGAAAGATCTTGCCTTATTTGAATTAAGCCATATCTATAGTGAAGACAAAAACGAAGAACATTTAGGTATCGTGATGTCAGGAGCCATGCAGAAAAGCCGTTGGCAAAAAATTGAGCTGAAGGCAGATTTCTATGCATTAAAGGGATTGGCTGAAACATTATTAAGCGAATTTGGCTTTGAAGGAAACCGTGTGAAGATCAAAGAAAATGATGTTGATACGATTCATTTCCATCCTTACGCAAGTGCTCTTATCTATATCGGAAAGGAATTGTTTGGTATCTTAGGTGTGATTCATCCATCAATGGCCAAAAAATATGATGTATCCACGGATTGTGTCATCATGGAAGCCAACTTAGAAGTTTTGATGAATAATAAAGCTTCTAAGATCAAATTTGAAGGCATTTCCAAATATCCGTCTGTTACCCGTGATCTTGCACTCGTCGTGAAGAAAGAAATCAAAGCCGGCGATATCGTTGATACGATCAAACGCTGTGACCGGGCTATTGTCAAGAATGTAGAAGTCTTTGACGTTTATACAGGTGAACATGTGGCAGATGACTGTAAGTCCATTGCCTTAAGCATTCTTTTCCAGTCGAATGAAAAAACACTGACCGATCAGGAAATCAATGATGTTCATCAGAAGATCTTAAATGCCCTGAAAAAGGAATATGATGCGGAATTAAGAGGTTGATGTCCAACCTCTTTTCTTTTATAATAAAATTAGGAAGCTGCAAATCTTACACACGAATGATATCCATTCTCATTTTGAAAAACTTCCGATGATCAGAACATGTATTCGACAAAACCAAAAAGAGAATACACTTGTTTTAGATGGCGGTGATTTTCATGATATGAGATCACTCACACTATTGGGATCTGATGCGAAAGCAGGAAGCTTATTTCTAAAAGCTTGTGGTTATGATGCCATGACGTTAGGAAATAATGATCTATGGAGCGGTGAAGGAAATTTTGAAAATATCATTCAAAATGAAGATGTGAATGTGTTATCCTGTAATATTGATTACTATCCTTCAAGAGAAATTCCTTTGAAAAAAAGTATCATAAAGAGATTTGAAGAAGTAAAGGTCTGTATCATCGGAGTGAGCGTAGGCAAGGATTCTTATAATTCATTTTCTCATCTTTATGGTCTGCATGTCAAAGATCCGCTTGTCTGTATCCGAGAGGAAATGGAAAGCAATGAAGCAGATATTTATATTTTGTTATCCCATATGGGGATCGAACAGGATAGAGAAATCGCACAAAAATTACCGGTTGATATCATCATAGGCGGACATTCACATACATTGATGGAAAGATGTGAATATATCAATGGTACGTATATTCATCAGGCAAAAGAGTATGGTGAACACGTAGGTGAATGTTTGATCGATATTGAAAATAAAAAGATCAGGTCAGTGGTATCAAAAAACTATGATACAAAAGATTATCCGGCAGATGAAGAAGTAAGACAACTTGTTGCATCCGAAAAGAAAAAGGCATTGGAAATCTTAAACCGGCCTTTTGTGGAGCTTCCTTTTAGGATGGATCATGACTGGATAAAAGAAGATGGTCTGACAAATTTCATCGCAGATGCTTCTTTAAAAGTGATGCCTGCCGATCTTGCGATTGCCAACAGCGGGTTATGCCTTCATGGTCTGGATCAAGAGGTTTCAAAAGCAGATGTATTTGATACCGCTCCTTCACCTTTGAATATTTCACGGGCTTATCTGACAGGAGAAAAAATATTGGAAGCCTTAAAGTTATCGCTGGATCCGGCTTATTGTCTTCATGAAGAAAGAGCTTGCGGTTTTCGTGGTAAAAAGATCGGACATTTAGCGGTCAGCAAAAATGTTGAAGTGATTATTAAGAAGGATGAGATAGAAGTTTTTTTAGATGGGAAGCGATTAGATAAGCAGAAAAAGTATCTTGTTTGTGCCAATGATTTTCTTTTCCGAGGAAGCGGGTATCCACCTTTATTCAGTGAAGATCATTTAGAATTTGATAAATTGATGATCAAAGATGTCATCATTCAATATTTGTCTGATAAAAAGCTTGTTTTGGAGTCTAAAAGCAGACGGTTCAAAAAATTTGATTATGGGAGGGATTTAGATGAAAATAAGATGCAGGGAATGTAAGACGATTTATGATGATAGTGAGAAATATTGTCCATATTGTTTTACCCGTACCAAGCCCAATGAAAGCTATGCGGTAAGAATGGGACGTATCGAGGGAAAGGCTATGAGCAGGATACGGTCAAACCGACCTTTGAATAAGCTTCAAAGGGGAAGAAAGGGGCTTATAAGAGAAAAACTAAGAGGGAAACAGAGCGCTATTTTCAATGCGATCGTTTATCTCGTTATTCTGATGATGATTGTTATGACTTTTATGAATTCCATATGTTAGAATGGTATTCCTTTTTAAACTCTGATATAATGAATCTATGAAAATAAAAAGAAATTATCCACAAGTTGTGATCAGTAAAAAAGCAGAAAAAAGACAAGAAAAGAAACATCCGTGGGTTTATGATAACGAGATCCTTTCTTATGAGCCTTATGAAAATGGTGATATCGTAGATGTTGTCAGTGAATCCGGGAAATATTATGGCAGTGGGTTTATCAATGAAAACTCCGTGATCCGTGTTCGCATTCTTTCTCGCAATGCCAACGATGTTTTTGATGAAGCCTTTTATGAACGTCGTTTACGTCATGCAATCGAATATCGTAAAACGGTCATGAAAGATGATTTTTCATGTTGCCGTTTGATTTTTGGTGAGGCGGATATGTTCAGCGGGCTGACGGTCGATCGTTTTAATGATCTTCTGGTTGCCCAGGTTAATTCATTAGGTATGGAGAAAATCAAAGATCTTCTCTTTCATAAGCTTATTGAATTGTTGAATGAGGAAAGGGATGAAATCAAAGGTATCTATGAGCGGAATGATTCTAATCTAAGAGAAAAAGAGGGATTGGTTCAATATAAAGGTTACTATCCTTTAAGAAACATGGAAATTCCTTCTTATACCCATACGATCATTTGTGAAAATGGCATCGAATATGAAGTAGATGTGGAAAATGGTCAGAAGACCGGTTTCTTTCTGGATCAGAAATACAATCGTCTGGCAGTGGCAAGGCTTGCAGAGAATATGCGGGTATTGGACTGTTTTACTCATACAGGTTCGTTTGGCTTGAATGCCGCAAAAGGCAAAGCAAAGCGAGTGGTCAGCGTAGATATTTCAAGTTCTGCGATCGAGATGGCTAAAAAGAATGCGGATAGAAATCAGCTTGATGTAGAATATGTGGTTGCAGATGTCTTTGAGTATCTGGAAAACATGAAAAAGAATGAATTTGATCTGATCATCTTAGATCCTCCTGCCTTTACAAAGTCAAAAAAGACTGTGAACAATGCTTATGAGGGTTATAAGAAAATCAATCTGGCAGCCATGCGGAAATTGCCGCGAGGCGGTTATTTAGCGACCTGCAGCTGTTCTCATTTCATGGAAAACTATCTGTTTGTAAGAATGTTAAAGGAAGCGGCACATGAAGCAAATGTTGATTTGCGATTGATCGAAGAAAGACGACAGTGCTGTGATCATCCGATTCTTTGGAATGTTCCGGAAACGGAATATCTTAAATTTTATATTTTTCAAATCTGTTAGTATATATAGCGTCCTCTTTGTATCGGACGCTGTTTTTGGGAGAAAAGAGGGCTTCATGATTTTTTTCTTTAAAATTTATATGAAGTATGATAAAATTGTTAGGTAAAAATTGAAGAAGGTGGAATATATGGGAAGACATTTTGAAGTAAGAGCGGCAGCTATGGCTAAGACAAGTGCTGCAAATGCCAAGCTGTATTCAAGACATTCTAAAGAAATTTATGTAGCAGCGAAATCAGGTGAACCTGATCCAGATATGAATCAAGCGCTGAAAAAAGCCATTGAAAGAGCAAAGGCAAACAATATCCCGGCGGATGTCATCAAAAGAGCGATTGATAAGGCAAAGGGCGGATCAACAGAAAACTATTCATCTGCTACCTATGAAGGCTTTGGAGCCGGAGCTTCAACATTGATCATTGAATGCCTGACAGATAATCAGAATCGT
The DNA here is from genome assembly GCF_055420025.1 of Traorella sp. mt218. Taxonomy (NCBI): domain Bacteria; kingdom Bacillati; phylum Bacillota; class Erysipelotrichia; order Erysipelotrichales; family Erysipelotrichaceae; genus Traorella; species Traorella sp. mt218. The sequence continues at coordinate 84,544 of NZ_JBVAYM010000005.1, read as the reverse complement.
ACGATTGCTGATTTACGTACGGCCTTTAATAAATCACATGCCAAGCTGGGCGTAAGTGGCAGCGTATCTTTCAATTATCAGCACTTAGGAAATATCATCATTGCTTATACAGATGAAGAAACGATGCTGGATGCATTGATCATGGCGGATGTTGATGTGAAAGAGATCGAAGTGCAGGGCGATAATATGCAGATCCTGGTAGAGCCGAGTGATCTCTATAAGGCAAAAGAAGCCATTGATGCGCTTATTCCGGGCGTTGCTTATGATACGTTGGAGCTTGCGATGCTGCCAAATGAGTATTGCCGTCTTGAGGGTGAAGATATGGTCTTATTTAAACGTTTATTGACTTTGTTAGACGATGTGGATGATGTTCAGAACGTATGGCATAATGTTGAAAATGTAAATGAAGAATAATGCATCGAAAGGTGCATTTTTTCTTTATAAAAAAGCTCACCGTAAGGTGAACTTCTCATATAATATTGAGCTGTGTCTGCGGATCATAGAAATGGATCTTCACAAGATCCATGGCCAATTTGATTTTCCGGTGGGCTTTTATATCCTGACGCGCAGCAAGCTTAGCTTCTAAGGATTGCCGGCCAAGCCTGCCATGAAGGATACATTCATGGCCTAACAGCTCACTTACCTCTATTTCAAAATCAAAGCAGGAAGTAGGATAGGTATCGGCTACGATATCTTCACTATGCAGATCCTCCGGACGAATACCGAGGATGATGTCTTTTCCATGATAGCTTTTTAGCTTTTCATGAAACATTTCAGGTAGCTGAATTTCATGACCCTCACAACAAAAATGACCATCTTTGATCATTCCCTTGAGAAAATTTGTCGCAAAAGAGCCTAGGAAACCGGCAACAAACATATTTGCAGGATGATGATAAATATCCTTAGGCGTACCGATCTGTTGGATGTCACCGTCTTTCATGACGACGATTCGATCTGCCATCGTCATTGCTTCAGTCTGGTCATGGGTCACATAGATCATGGTCGCATTGACTCTTTCATGCAGTTTGATGATTTCACTGCGCATCTGGATGCGAAGCTTGGCATCTAAATTACTGAGCGGTTCATCCATCAGATATACCTGGGCATTTCTTACGATGGCTCTTCCTAAGGCCACTCGCTGTCTTTGACCGCCCGATAAAGCTTTAGGTTTACGGTCTAATAATGCTTCGATATCTAAAAGCTTGGCTGTTTCGTTGACAAGGCGGTTGATTTCATCTTTATCCATCTTTCTCAGCTTTAACGCAAAAGCAATATTTTCACGTACGCTCATATGCGGATAAAGGGCATAATTTTGAAAGACCATGGCAAGATGACGGTCTTTTGGTTCGATATCATTGCATAGCCGCTCAGCGATATAAAGCTCACCTGAGGTAATATCTTCCAATCCTGCGATCATCCGAAGGACGGTTGATTTTCCACAGCCGCTTGGTCCGACAAAGACGATAAATTCTTTATCTTTAATTTCAATATTAAAATTTTTAACGGCCTCAAAGCCGTTGGAATAGGTTTTATAGATATTTTTTAATGACAAATGAGCCATGATATCCTCCTTTTTCATCATTGTATCATGCATCTTTTATGAAAAAATATATCATTTATATGAACCATATCAAATATCTGTGATTACATTGATCAGGAAAGACAAATCGGTGCAGATTCTGCATAAATCGACAGTTTATCACAGAAGAGGCCATTATGATTAAAATGAGGTGATCACATGCATCGTTACATGGAATCTTGTTTTCAAAAAGAGATATCTTTTTCTCAAAAGCTCATAGTAGCTTTCTTATTTCTGACAGGAGGCTTCGTTATGATAATAAGCTTCTTTTTGCCAATCTTTTTTATATTGGGTGTTTCTGTGTTGATGGCAGCTTTTTTTATGAAGCATTTTTTTGATCAGGATATAGAATATCTTTTATTTGATGATGAATTTGAAATTTATAAGATCATTCATAAAAGAAAACGAAAAAAATTATATCGTGCAGATATGAAGAACATGACAGATTTCATTAAATATGATCCACAGCTTTTATCGGCATATCCTAAAAAATACCGAAAAGATTTTTCAGGTCCAAATAAAGCAGAAGCTTATATGCTTCTATATAAGCATCAAAATGAAAGATATTGCTTATTGATACAATGTGATGAAGGCTTGCTTGAAGTCTTAAAAAGCAAGTGTATATCTCAAAGAGGTGTATGATGGATCAGCCATATGAAAGGATCAAGGAAACAGGTTTTTTGTCAGATACGGCATTTACAGAGGATTTGGAGCAAGTGATAAAAGGACTTCAAGAAGGCTTGATTTGTAAGGATGTCGTGAAGCTGAAACATTATCTTTATGAGCTTTGTCATCGGTTGGATGATTCATTTTCACCGCATTATATGAAATTTATATTAAGTCCGCTTTTACGGGAATTATGTCGTTTTTTAGAAAATGAAGCGGCATTCAATGTAAAACGAATGGTCATTAATTTTTATGGTGCTCAGGAAATCTGTGCCATGATGGAAATCATTGAGCGGGGATGCAAAGAGGCGATCCTTCTTTTTGAACGGCAAAAGGGCTTTGTACATAAAGAAATTGATGCGGTGATACGATATATCTTATGTCATTATCAACAGGATATCAGTGTGGATCAGCTTGCACATATCGCATGTCGTACACCAAGCTATCTAAGCAGCGTCTTTAAAAAAGAAACGGGTGAAAATCTGGCAAGCTATATACGGCAGGTGCGGATGGAAAAGGCAAGGGAGCTTTTAGATGGTTCCCATGAAAAAATTATAGATATTGCCCATCAGGTTGGATATCAGAGTGTTTCTTATTTTTGTCAGATCTTTCGTGAAACTTATGGCATATCTCCTAAGAAATATCGTATGCGATGTGTAAAGTTGACAGATATGAAGGAAAGATGTCAAGACATAGAAATTTGATAGATATCATAAATTCCTTATATATACGGATCGTATTTTAAAACCTATAATGGAGGCATACGACAGGAGGATAAGATGAAAATCAGAAAAAGCTTGATAGCTTTAACAGGACTATTGGCACTGAGTGCTTGCAGTCAGGAAGCTGAAGAAAAGAAGAATGTGACGCTGACCGTATGGTCACCGGCTGAGGATCAGGATGAAAGTCAGGGGAATTGGCTGCAAACGATGTGTGATGAGTTTGCGATTGCTCATCCGCAGTGGGAAATTGAGTTTAAGTTTGGTACGGTGAGTGAAGAAGCAATTGGTAAGACGGTGGTACAGGATCCGAAAAATTCGGCTGATGTCTATATGTTTTCCAATGATCAGATCGGAACGCTGTTAGATGCGAATGCGATTGCCAGGCTTGGCGGAGATGCAGCTGAGGATGTTAAGAAGAATAATTCACAGCTAATCATCGATTCGGTGACAAAGGATGATGCGATCTATGGGATTCCGTTTACGACGAATACATGGTTCATGTATTATGATACATCGGCTTTTAGCAAAGAGGATATCAAAAGCTTAGATACGATGTTAGAGAAGGATAAGGTAGCTTTCCCGATGACGACGGCATGGTATAACGGAAGCTTCTTTTTAGCAAATGGAGCCACTTTGTTTGGAGATGGCAGTGATGCTTCGAAGGGTATTGATTTTGGTGGTGAAAAAGGACTTCAGGCAGTTAATTATATGGTGGATCTGGCAGCAAATCCGAATTTTGTCAATGATGCAGACGGAGCTGGTCTTGCCAATCTTAGAAGCGGGGAAGTAAAAGCTTATTTTTCAGGAAGCTGGGATTATGCCCAGGTAAAAGAAATCTTAGGCGATAATTTAGGAGCGGCTCAGCTGCCAATGGTAAATATCAACGGTAAAGAGAAGCAGATGCTTTCATTTGCAGGAAGCAAGGCCATTGGTGTCAATCCGAACTGTGAGGATCAGGAAGCAGCGGTTGCATTGGCTCGTTTCTTGGGAAGCAGTGAGGCTCAGCTCAAGCATTATGAAATGCGCAGCGTCATCCCTTGCAGCAATGAATTACTAAGTGATCCAGTTATTTCAAAGGACATTCTGATCAATGCCCAGAATGATACGATTGCCAATACTTCGATCATTCAGCCAACACTTTCAGAAATGGCACCTTATTGGATAGCAGCGGAAACATTCGGTAAGGCCTTGATCGCAAAAGATATTACAAAGGACAATGCACAGCAGAAGCTGGATGACTATGTGACCCAGCTGAATGATCAGTAAATAAGATCCTAAGGATATCTTCCTTGGGATTTTTTCAAAAAAGGAGAAGATATGGAAAAATCAGGATTTAAGGCAGCTTGGTGTCAGGGTGACAGAATCACAAAATGCTCATTTCTTCTTATGGGCAGCTCTAATTTCTTACGTGGACAATATATCAAAGGATTCATCTTTTTATCAGTGCAGATCATTTATATCGGTATCATGCTGACAAATGGTTTCTCGATGCTGGCAAAGCTGCCGTCCTTGGGAGAAGCTATACAGCAGGAGGTATGGAATGAAGCTAAAGGCATTTATGAATATACGGCAGGGGATCAGTCACTTTTGATCTTACTGTTTGGTATCAGCATCCTCTTTTTGACGATTGCCTTTTTTATGGTATATCGAACGAATGTGAAAAGTGCCTGTCATGTGCAATATTTAAAGGAAAAGGGACTAGCGCTCCCTACATTCAAACAGGACATCAAAGAGCTTTTTGACAGCAGGCTGCATGTCTTGCTGCTGAGTGCTCCTGTAACCGGAATCCTTGTCTTTACGATCCTGCCGCTCATCTTCATGATTACGATGGCTTTTACGAATTACAGTAAGATCGATCAGCATTTGATCCTCTTTGATTGGGTAGGACTTAAAAACTTTATTGAGGTATTAGATGTGAGCGGGGATATCGGCCGTCAGTTTTGGGGAGTCTTGGGATGGACATTGACATGGGCCATCTTTGCGACGATCTTAAATTATATCTTAGGCATGTTGCTGGCCATTGTCATCAATCGTAAAGAAACCAAGGGCAAAGGCTTTTGGCGTTTCTGTTTTATTCTCTCGATTGCGGTTCCGCAGTTTGTTTCCCTCATGATCATGCGAACGATGTTACAGCCGGAGGGAGCAGTGAATATCTTATTGCGAAATCTGCATCTGATTGAAGCTTCGGCTTCCTTGCCGTTTTTCACCGATCCAACTTGGGCACGCATCACCGTGATCGTCATCAATTTATGGGTAGGCATTCCTTTTACGATGATTCAGGTCAGCGGTATCTTACAGAATATTCCTTCAGAATTATATGAATCGGCAAAGGTGGACGGTGCCAATGCCTTTACGATCTTTACGAAGATTACTTTGCCCTATATGTTATTTGTGACAACTCCTTATCTGATTACGACATTTATGAGCAATATCAATAATTTTAATGTGATCTATCTGCTTTCAGGCGGTGATCCGACACCGGTAGGAATGAGTGCCGGAAAAACTGATCTTTTGGTTACCTGGCTCTATAAGCTGACGATCGATAAACAATATTATAATTTAGGGGCTGTCATCGGTATCTTTACCTTTGTGGTTTTGGCTGTCATTTCTTTATTGACATATCGCAATACGCAGTCATATAAGGATGAGGAGGGATTCATGTAATGAAAAAGAATAAGAAAAGAATGGTGAATGGTTCGGTGTATTCAGGCTTGAGCATTTTAGCGGTAATTTGGCTGATGCCAATCTTTTGGGTCATCTTAACGAGCCTTCGCGTAGAAAGAGGCAGTTATGTGACGACCTTCTTTCCAAAGGCATTTACCATAGATAACTATGTTCATCTTTTTACGGATACAGGTGTCTTGAACTTTCCTAAAATGTTTATGAATACGCTGATCATTGCTTCTGCTTCCTGTGTGGTTTCCTGCTTTTTTGTACTTTCAGTAGCTTATTGTACGTCACGTTTACGGTTTAAATTACGGAAACCATTCATGAATATTGCGATGATATTAGGTCTTTTTCCGGGTTTTATGTCCATGATCGCCGTATATTATATCTTGCAGGCATTAGGCTTATCAGAAGGTGTCATGATCAAGGCAGCTTTGATTTTAGTATATAGTGCCGCCAGTGGTACAGGCTTTTATATCGCAAAGGGATTTTTTGATACGATTCCCAAGGCACTCGATGAAGCGGCTCTTTTGGATGGTGCCAATAAGTGGCAGATCTTTACGCGAATCACGATACCACTCAGTCGCCCGATTCTGGTATATACGGCCTTGTCTTCTTTTCTGGCACCATGGGTCGATTTTATCTTCGCAAGGGTGATCTGTCGGGCAGATGCCTCACAATATACCGTATCGATCGGTATGTGGCGTATGTTAGAATATACGATGATCGATGCCTGGTACACCCGTTTTGCAGCGGCTGCTGTCTGCGTATCGATTCCTATTGCCATCCTGTTTGTGGTGATGCAGAAATTTTATGCAGAAGGCATGTCAGGAGCTGTGAAAGGATAAAGGTAATAAAAAAGTGATGCAAAACACGGCATCACTTTTCTTTCTTTTTAAGATGGTTCTTAATTTCAATATAAAGATACTGATATCGAGAAATATATTCACGAAGCATCTTTTTGAGCGTAAAACGATAAGGGGCATGAAACATAATAATATCATCAAAAAACTTACGGCTCATCGCATAGGCACGATTCACATGATAGCCGCTTGTCAGAATCCCGATTTTTTTAAAATGGTATTCCTGACAGATTTTCCGGGCATATTTCATATTTTCATAGGTCGTCGTGCTTTGATCTTCTAAAAGCGGTTTCTGGTGGGTTAATTTTGTAAAGTATTCGCCCATGATCTGCGCTTCTGAATAATGATTATGCGCCTTTCCGCCGGTAAAGATACATACAGGGATCTTATATCGTATGACCACTTTTGCCGCTTGTTCTACACGCATTTTCTGAGTAATTGACATTTTGCCATCATCATAGGCAGGACATCCCAACACGATCAGGCAATCCACATAGCCTTCTTCATGTTTACAGGAAGGAAAGCAGATGATGGGAAGGAATAAAAATATTACAAGGATCAAACATAAGAAGATCATAGAAAAACAGGCGCCTCCAATTCTCTTTTGCGGAAATCTTCACGTAAATGTTCTGGCAAAGCTAACGAATAAAGACAGGCAGCCTTATATTCCATTTGCCGATAGCCTTCTTCGATCTGATTAAATTTAGAAGCATAAGGAAAATTCCCCTTCCTTAAATATTTCCTTCCTTTTTCATTGGCTCCTAAGATACGCACAGAGCCTGGTAAAGCAAGCTCATTGACCTGTTTTTTTGTTGTCTGATTTAATAAATGAATACAGGTACGCTGGATCCTGCTGCGGGTATATTTTTTTGAAATGCAATGATTCATAAATTCTTCAAAAGATGAAAATTGGGCATTTTTGATCAAAAGATTCTCAATCCCTTCATCCATTAAAAATAATTCTTTAAGAGAATCTTTTGGAAGCGTAAATAACAGCAGTTGGATCATCGGATAAAAATCTTCCAAAAAAACAGGATTTTCTATTTTCGCCGGTGTTGCTTTTGAAACATCCTGATGGCCCTGAATGGCTTTGCGGATACTGGTGGCACTGGAAATATGTTCTTCCAACCGGTCATCAAAGTAGTGATTGGTTCTTTTGATGCAGTAAGGAGTCATGTTTTTTGAATATTTAAGATAATTGATCCCTAAGATATCATTGGCATAAAGGGTGCCATACATCTGTTCATAAGATTGGACAGGTGCCTTTTTTTTATCTAATTCTATCTTTTCAAATTGAGAAAGACGGATGAGTTCCTGAAGATCATGACTTTCCGAACCAAAGCAAAAAGCCTCACATTTCATAAGATTTAAAAGATGCATGGCTCCCATAGCAAAGGGTTGAGCACTTTGGGTGGCATAGATAAAAGGCAATTCAACAACTAGATCAACACCATGTTCAAGCGCCAATCGGGTCCGCTGCCACTTGTCAATAATGGCAGGTTCTCCGCGTTGGACAAAGTTGGGTGACATGACTGCAATTAAAAGATCACATTGGGTGATTTGCCTGGTCTGGTTGATATGATGAATATGACCGTTATGAAACGGATTATATTCTACGACGATTCCACATGTTTTCATAGGCTTAATATACCATAAAATCATAAATTATGATATATTAAATGCAGGTGAGAAAAATGGAATTTAAATTCTATAAAACAAAATCCAAAGTGGATGGTCTTTCATTAGAGGTAATGGTCATTGAACCTGAAAGTGATGCGAAAGGGATTCTTCAGATGTGCCATGGTATGGCTGAAAATAAAGAAAGATATCAGTCTGTAATGGAAAAGATGGCAGAAAAGGGCTATATCTGTGTCATGCATGATCATCGTGGACATGGCAATATCAAAAATGAGGATCTTGGATATTTTAATGATTCCACTGGAAATGCCATTGTGAGTGATGTGATTCAAATTACGGATGAGATCAAAATAAAGTACCCTGATCTTCCCATAATCTTATTTGGACATTCAATGGGAAGTCTTGTCGTACGCTGTGTCATGAAAAGAAATGACGATGCATATGCAGGTTTGATCGTTTGCGGTTCACCATCTAAAAATCCACTGACTCCTCTGGCAATCATGCTCGTAAAAGTGATGCGTCTTTTCTTAGGCAAACGCCATCGCTCAAAACTGATCGATAAATTAGCGTTTGGTACTTATAATAAAGGTTTTGATGAGGTCTATTATCCACATTCGTGGATCAGCAGTGTAAAAGAAGTGCAGGATGCTTATCAGGCAAGCGATAAGTGTGGTTTTCTGTTTACACTTAATGGTTATCTCAATCTGTTTCTGCTTCTGAAAAATACCTATGACCCAAATGGATGGCAGATGAAAAATAAAGACTGTCCGATTTATTACATCGTTGGTGAAGAAGATCCATGCCGCATCAGTGAACAGGATTTTAATAATGCCGTTAATTTCATGAGAGATCGTGGATATACCCATGTAGTGAGTAAAGTCTATCCTCATGCCCGTCATGAGATCTTAAATGAATTCTGTAAAGAAGAAGTCATGCAGGATATGTTAACATTTATGGATAAGATAGTCGGATAAAATGAAAGAACATAGCATGTTTTATCAAAAATGATAGATGTGTTATGTTTTTTAACAGGTTTTCTTGTATGATAATGGTAGAGATGGAGGATAAATGATGAATAAAGTAGAATTTGTATTAAAAAGTGTTTTTAAGTTCTTATTTTATGTTTTTATTTTCTTTTATTATGTTATAAAGAAAGCAAGTGAAAAGGTATGAGAGAGCTTGTCCAATCAAAGAGATAAATGTTGTATTTTATAATATTTTTCATGTAAACATAAGGCATAAAAAATAAAGGAGAATAATAATGGACTTATATGGAAACAAACCTGGAAAATACTTTGACAAGAAAATCAATGAGAAAATGTTAATTGGAAGAGATTATTATGAAAATCATGAAGAAGATAAAGCAAGGCCTTATTATGTGGAAGTATTTAGATATCTGATCAACTTTGCGAAAAGAAAAGGCATCAAAACGTTAGATGATTTAGATAAGTGCGGTATCATGGAAGATTTCGCAATGAAGTTTATTGGTGATTATGAAATCATTGTTTATAATTCAAAAGAAGATCTGCAGATGTTTTTAGATATGCAAAGAGAATATATGGATACGTTTGAATTGACGGATCTGGATTATGAAAATGCATTGCGTTTAAAGGTGACTCTTTTATTTAAGCTGGGACGGGCTGAAGAAGGAGAAAGAAATATCGTAAAGGAATTAAAAAAGAATCCAAAGTGGTTATGGGGCTATGTTGAGCTTGTGGATGACTTTACCTCTTATCATAAGGATTTAGAGAAGGCAAAGTATTATTATGAACTGGGTCTTAAAAATGCCGCTGATGATCCTGATTTTGATGCCTTGAAAGAAAGAGTGGATATGTTGGAGTAAGCAAAATTAAATCAACAAATAACTATAAAAAAGCATAGGCTCAAACTTACGTCTGAGCCATAGCTTTGCAGTCCATCTTTCGATGTGACTCTGATAAAGAGTCTTGCAGAATTAATTTGTGCTTACAAACATGTCTTGTGCTTATAGACATCTTTGTAGCTATAATTTAACATTTTAATAGTTGTTTGTCAATAATATAAGATAACGATTCGAATATGGAAAAGAAGGGAAATTTATGAAAAAGTATAGATATATTCTAGGGTTAGATATGGGCGTTGGTTCTACAGGATGGGCTTGTGTATTGGTAGATGAAAATAATGAGCCTTATCTTATTTTGGACTTAAATTCAAGAATTTATGATCCAGAAGGTGCTTCAGTTGAAGATAGAAGAATTTTCAGAGGCACAAGAAGAGTATTAAGAAGAAGAAAAAGACGTGTTCAACGTACAAAGAATTTATTTTTCAAAAATCATTTTTTATCCAAAGAACAGTTAGATGAGATTTATAAGAAAAACAAAAACCCTTATGAATTAAAAATTAAAGGTAAAAAAGAGGCATTGACATATGAAGAATTACTTGTAGTTCTTGTTCATTACGCAAAAGGGAGAGGATTTAAATCCAATAGAAAAATAGATGAACAGAATGCGAGTAAAGCATCTGCTGCAAGTGAAGAACAGAAACTGCTTTATGCAAAGCAAACATTAGAAAAAGAATTAGCAGCGAAAAAAGCAGAAGATGCAAATTATACAATTACAAATTATCTTCTTGAAAAGCAAAAAGAAACAGGCAGAATACGTAATACAGGTGGAGAATATTTATATGGCATCACACGATCAATGATTGAAGAAGAAGTGATGATGATCCTTTATAAGCAAAAGGAATGTCATCTGATTGATGATGCATTTATCGATGAATATAAAGAAATTCTTTTTAGACAGAGGATGTTTTCAGAAGGACCAGATTGTGGGCCTTATCATAACCCATTAATTAAAATGATTGGTAAATGTGGTTTTGAAAAAAATCAGCCAAGAGCACCTAAAGCATCCTTTACCTATGAATTATTTACTTTGGTACAAAAGCTTCAAGATCTTCGTTATCATGAAAAAGGTAATTATGAAAAGAAAAAGCTTACTGCTGAACAAGTCGATCAGCTTGTGACAATTGCGAAAAAGAAGAAAAAGATTACTTATGGAATGGTTAAAGATGTTATTGGTGAAGATATTGAATTTTATAATTTGAGAGTCAGTAGAAATGAATATATTAAAATTGTAAAAGATATTGCTGGGCACCCTGAAAAAGATTTAAATCAGGAAATAGAAAAAGCTAAGCTCAATGTAGAAATCTATAAGTTAAAGCAGTATGAAGAAACGAAAAAACAACTTAAAAAGTTAGGCATTGACTATGAGCTTTCTCCAATGCAGTATGATTTAATTGCTGATTGTCTGACAAGAAATAAGTCAGATGTAGAAATAGAACGCTATTTGAATGGAGATCGTGATTCTTTGCTGGATGTAACTTTGAATGATGTTGAAAAAGAAGCTGTAAAGAATATGAAAGATAAGGGATTTAAGGAATTTGGAAAAGTTTCTTTGAAATTCTTATATAACATTCTTCCACATATGATTCGAGATGGAATGAATTACTATGAAGCTTGTAAAGAATGTGGCTATGATCATACAAATAAAATAATGAATGATACTGAATATGATGAGGTACCAGTAATTGATGATGTTTTAGAAAGATTAGAGAAAACGGTAACGAATAAAACAGTTGTTCGAACACTTGTTGAAACTAGAAAAGTTGTGAATGCGATCATACGCCGTTATGGAAAACCAGTAGAAATCCATATTGAGTTAGCACGTGAATTGACCAAAGATAAAAATGAACGCAAACAGATTCAAGATGAACAACAGTTCAATCAAATTAAAAATGATTCTATGCGTGCCATGATCTACTCAAAACATCCGGACAAATTCAGATCTGTAAAGGAGATTAGTTCACAGGATTTGATTCAATATCGTTTATTTATGGAACAGGGAGGAATATGTCCATATACATTAGCCATTACAGGTGATGAAAATGCCTCTCGTATAAACGAAAGTCAATTATTTACACCTGATGTTGAAATTGATCATATTATTCCATATACTAAAACTTTTGATGACCGTTATGAAAACAAAGCATTAGTATTAAAGAAAAGAAATGCAGAAAAAGGTAATCGTATTCCTTACGAGTATTTTAAATCAAATGATGCAAAAGGAATCCATAAATATAGTAATTGGATCAAACAAAGATCTCAGATTTCTATACAAAAGAAGGAAAGATATCTTGCTCAGAGAATTGATCAGAAATTTATGAATAATTATCGAGCTAGAACAATTAATGATACTCGATATGCTGCTAAGGCTTTTAAAGAAATTATGAGCTATTCATTTCCTAATATTAAGATTCGTTCCTTTACTGGACAGGTAACAGCTAAATTAAGGGGTGTTTGGGGCTTAAATGGCTTGACGCATTCCATGCATGAAAAAGATTATACTTTGAAGAAAATAAATCACTCTGAATTAAATGATTTATATAAAAAGCTAGATCAAATGACTGTCGACGGTATCAGTACAAAAGACAAAGAAATGAAGGCTTTATTAAATAAGGTCAAAAAAGTATATGATGAAGATGATAAGGTAAAAAATAGAGAAAATCATTTGCATCATGCTTTAGATGCGGCAATTCTTGCCTGTGCTACAGATAAGGTTCGCAGAAGAGTTGAAGTTGAAGAAATGGTCAGACGACAAAAGGGAATGAATGAAATTGCTTATGAAGTCATAACAAAACAAGATGAGAGCACAGGTGATATTTTAGAAACAAAGACGGAATATATGACAAAAGAAGAATATCAAAGTCAAAAAGATATGATATTATTTGAGAGTAGAAACAAATTCCCACTTCCTTATGCTTATTTCGATAAAGAAGTGATTTTAAGAGTATATGAGAGAGATCCGAAAATTTTAAAAGAGGGGATTTTGAATCTGTATAAAGATAGGATTAATAGCGGTAAAGAAAAGACCTTAACAGTAATGCCGACATCAGATATTTTGAGTCTAATAAAACCGTTATTTGTATCTCATCATTATTCAGCAAGAATTTCTGGTCAGCTTCATAAAGCAACTTATTATGGAGTTAAAGAGGCAGAAGAAGGACTTGTCATGACAGAAAGAATATCGATTACATCTAAATCATTCGATAAAAAGAAACTAGAACAAATCTATGATAAAGATACAACTCAGCGTTATATCTATGAAGCTGTAAAAGAATGGCTTGGTTCTTGTAAAACAGGTGAAGATGCTTATAAAACAAGAAAGTGTCTGCCAAAGAATAAGAATGGTAATGTGATTAAAAAGGTCAAGTTAAACGATGGGATTATAAAAGAATCATTTGCAATTAGAAAAGGTATCAAGCAATATGTCGATAAAACAGATGTATTACAAGTACATGTATATCGAAGAAAAAATGATAATAAATTGTATTTTGTAGGTATGGACCGCTTTAGATTGATGAATGCTGATAAAAGAGAGGATTTAACTCTTATATTATGGTATGGTCAAAATAAATATTTATCAATAAAACAGGATGAATTGGAAAAATACGGATTTGTAACTAAACCAATGATACTATACAAAGGTCAGACAATTCTTTTAGAAACAACTTCAGGTAAAGGGTTATGTCAATTGTCAGGATGTGCTTCAGGTAAACTAGAAATTAAAAGTAATTTAGGTGATGCTTATGATCTATTACAAGATAAGCTTATTAATAAAATAGGTGGAAGATATCAGGTTACCATATCTACTATAAAATCTATAAAGCCAATCAGTGTTGATGTGCTTGGAAAGATTCACTCAAATGTCTTATAGATGCATTTATATACGACGTGCTGATAAAATTAATTTACGAGATAATAATCTTGTTGTGAAAAATAGTGAAAGAGAGGTTATTGTACCTCTTGAAGATATCGCAATGATATTATTAGAAGATAATCATTCACTTTTAACAGCAAAGCTAATCTCCTCTCTTTCTTCTTATTACATAGGATTAATTATCTGTGATGATAAATATATGCCTGTTTCATTAACGTTACCTTTGCATATGCATTATAAGCAACTACGAGTCTTTCATATGCAGTTAGACGTTAAAAAGCCATTCAATTCTCAGTTGTGGTTTCGTATTGTAAAACAGAAGATCATAAATCAAAGAAGAGTAATAGAAATGACTACCAAGGATGAATATGCCATAGATAGACTTTTAGAATGTGAAAAGGAGCTTAAATCAAATGACAAGACAAATAGAGAGGCACTAGCTGCTAAATATTTCTTTTCTGGGTTATACGGCAGCTTATTTATCAGAAAAAGAAAATCGGAAGATGAAATCAATGCTACCCTTAATTATGGCTATACTATTCTAATGGCAAATATGAGCCGAATCTTGGCAATGTATGGATTTAATACGATCATTGGTATTCATCACATTTCAGAATCTAATAATTTTAATTTAAGTTGTGATTTAATGGAGCCTTTTCGTCCAATGATTGATTTAGTTATTTATCAAAATATCAATAATCTAAGTTATCCACTCACTAAAGATATAAAGAAAGAATTGATTGAAACATTGACAAAACCTGTTCGAATTAACAATAAGAACTATCTTATTCAATATGCTATGGAAGAAATGGTACTAAGTTATATAAAAGCCCTAGAAAATGAAAATTCAGAGTATTTGTTACTTCCGTCTTTGTTAGATGAAGAAAATGTGAGCGTTGGTGATGACTTCTTATAGAATTATGAGAGTACTTGTTTTATTTGATCTTCCTTCAGTTTCAAAAAGTGAGAAAAGAAGTTACGTTAAATTTAGAAAAGCTTTAATGGATGATGGATTCATTATGATGCAGTTTTCTGTATACTCACGTTTTTGTAGAAATGTACAAGATGCTGATAAGCATATTGCTCGTGTTAAATCTATTGCACCAAAAGACGGCAATATCCGTATTTTGTGCATTACTGAACGTCAATTTGAAGAAATGATTCTTGTGATAGGGGAATTATCCGAAACAGAGAAAAAAGTAAAAAGAGATAGTGTGGTGATAATAGAATGAAAATAGATTATGAGTATGAATCTTATCCATATCATTTAGAATTATCTAAAATTAATATTTTTTTTGGAGGGACGTCTAGTGGAAAATCAGCTATGGCTGATTTTTTCAATAAGTCATTCACAGGGCAAAATAAAATATTTATGATTGAACATCAAAATGTTTCAAAAAATGATTTTGAAGTTACATATATATCTGGTAATGCGAATCTTAATGATGAAATTAAATTGTCCTCAAAAACACTGTTAAGTAAAATTATAAAAGAAGTATTAAATGATTTGGATGATCAGATTCTAGAAAAAATTAAAGATAATATAAAAAATGAAATGTTGCCTGTAACTAATGAAATAAAACTTAAATTAAATTGTATAACAGATGACCCATATGATTCGGATTTATATGTAGATGATTTAATGAAATTATTAAAAACATACTATGTTTTTTTTGAAGAAGGGAATATTTTATCACCTTCAAAATCAAGATTTTTAACTTTGTCATTAACAACGTTGTTAAACAAAGAGAAAGAAAGAAACATCATTATTATAGATGATTTTGATTTATACTTAGATTTATCACAAATGCTTTTATTGATTGAAAAATTTAATAATAGTCAAGATTGTACATATTTCTTATTTGTAAGGTCAGTTGAATTATGTGACATATTGATTCATCAACATAAAATATTTCTTATAAATAAAGATATGATGGATTTGGAGAAATACTTTCTTAAACTAACTAATGATTTAATAAATCAATCTAAATTAGACTATTATCCAATACTTGTGGATGATGAAATCAAGTTACTAAACTATTCGTTAAAAACATATTACCTTAAAGAAATATTACATGTTATTTCATCTAAGTATCCCAAATTAATTATTGAAAATTTGAAAAAAAGTGATTTTTATTCTATAGAATTTATAGAATTGTTAGAAAAAATATAAAAAATATTACTAATAAAATATTAAAATTTATGCTTAAATGGGACCATATAGTTACTTTTACTTGATTACTAATAAAGAATCTTGTAGAATTAATTTGTGCTTTACCGCATGACGATCTGCGTGGAAGTCATGGCGGAATAAAGAATCTTGTAGAATTAATTTGTGCTTTATCTTCTACAGGCCCGTCCAGTTTGACCGTTAGAATAAAGAATCTTGTAGAATTAATTTGTGCTTTATCGCAATATTTCTCCTAATGGCGGTGTGGATGAATAAAGAATCTTGTAGAATTAATTTGCGTTTAATCTTTCTCCATGAATTTAGTTAATACAATATTTGAAATAGAAAATTTTGAAAATAGCATTAATAACAACACAATAAAAAATGAATTGTTATATCTTAAAGGATATACAAAAAAAGATATGATTTCTAGGATGAATAGGAATCAATCCCCTACCAACCATGAATCATATCCTAATCAAAATACAACAGACCAAGATGGAAATGTCAAGTACTCTATAGGGATCGAAGCTGATGATCTCAAACAAAAATAATTAGATATTTAAATAGAAAATAATGAAAGACATGTCTTATTCTAAAGGTGGAAAAGTGTATCCTAAGAATGTGATACTTGCAAACATAGCGTGGATGGAGCCTACATAGGTATGAAGATTTAAAAGCCAGTAAGCATAAAGAAAAACATAAATAATGAATCTTCAAAATATGTGCTTGAATTAAAAAATGAAATTATACTGTCAAGTATTTTAACTTTCCAGCAAATAAATCTTGCCTATTGTTGGGGTTTGTGGTAAACTACTTACGTTAAGCAACGAGGTGATTTCTTTGAAGTGGACGAAAAGTGAATTACTCCAGGCTGAAAACAACACGATTGAGTTTGATGAAATGATTGAATTCAATGAAGCTGATTTGAAGAAGGTAAGCCACTTAAGGAAGTTAAAGGATGTTGAGGTATCAGGTGATATTCATTATGATGTTTCTACTGAACTGGCGATTGCCAATATTCATGTGAGAGGGATCATGGTGGTGCCCTGCAGCATTTCTTTGGAAGATGTGGAAGTGGAGTTTGATACATCTTCAAGTGAAGTTTATTCATTTGAAAAGAATCCTCAGGATGTGGATGTTCATGAAACAAAGAAAGATACCGTCGAGTTGTATCCGGCAATTTTCCAGCTGATTGTAATGGAGATTCCTTACAAGGTTGTAAAAGAAGGGGTCAAGTATCCCAAGGGAAAAGGCTGGGAGGTTGTAAGCGAGGAGGAATTCAATTCATCTAAAAAAGATGAAATCGATCCTCGGTTAGCAAAACTAAAGGATTTCAAGATAGAGGAATAGGTGAGGAGGTAGCAAGATGGCTGTTCAACAAAGACGTAACTCTAAAACTAGA
The DNA here is from genome assembly GCF_055420025.1 of Traorella sp. mt218. NCBI lineage: Bacteria > Bacillati > Bacillota > Erysipelotrichia > Erysipelotrichales > Erysipelotrichaceae > Traorella > Traorella sp. mt218. The sequence goes on along the minus strand of NZ_JBVAYM010000005.1, from coordinate 67,081 downwards.
AAAGCTAAACGTAGAACTCACTACAAGTTAGCGGCACCTACATTGGTAAAATGTCCTAACTGTGGAGCATTCAAGAGAACTCACAGAGTTTGTGGAGAGTGCGGTTACTACGATGGTGTAAAAGTTGCCTAAGAAGAGTCGATGACTCTTTTTTTATTTTGTGTAGTGTTGTATAATCACAAAGAGGTGTTTTATGAAACTGTTGCTGATCAAAGGAATTCATTTTCTGTTGTCGCTGATGGGAAGAGGGGGCTCTTTACCGGGGACGATTGCGTTGAAGATGGATGCAGATATATTAAAAAAATTTAAGATGCCTGAGAAGGTCATCATGGTTACGGGAACGAACGGGAAAACAACGACGAGCAATCTGATCGTGGAATCATTTGCTAAGGCAGGATATCGTGTCATTGGCAACCGTAAGGGTGATAATCTTAAAGAGGGTATCGTTACTTTGTTGTGTACCCATTCCTCTTTGCGATATGAGGTGCAGACAGATGTCATGGTGCTTGAAGTGGATGAACTGACGGTCATGCGTGTTTTCAAGGATCTTGGGGTCACAACTTTTGTTGTGAATAACTTTTTCCGCGATCAATTGGATCGTGCAGGAGAAATGGAAACGATCGTGCGACGTATTGAGTCTGTGTTAGATGATTATGAGGGACATTTGATTTTAAATGCTAATGACCCTAATGTCGTACGTCTGGCGGATCGTGCTAAAAAAGCAGATATTCATTATTATGGCGTAGGTAAAAATGCAGTATCATCAGAAACGAGTAATGAAGCCAGTGAGGGAAAATTCTGCCCACGCTGTGGACGGCCGTTGCATTATGATTATTATCAGTATTCACATATTGGTAAGTTTGCCTGTGAATGTGGGTTTGGTAAGAATGACATTGAATATTTTGTAGATGCGATTGATTATGAGAATGAAACCTTTACGATGAATCAGAAGACATATCATTCATTTCAAAATGCCATTTATGCGATTTATAACTGTGCGGCAGTTTTGTGCTGTATGGGTGTCAATGGTGTTTCTGATGAATGTGCGAATGAAGTCTTTAAAACTTTCACGATGCATAAAGGACGCAATGAATTGTTTGATTTAAATGGCAAGTGCCTGTTGAATCTGGTGAAAAATCCAACGGGTGCCAATGAAGTAATGAAGGCTATCATGAAAAATCATGAAGATAAAAATATCATGATCATTTTGAATGATCATGATCAGGATGGACGTGATGTTTCGTGGATCTGGGATGCTCACTTTGATCTTTTGATTGATGAGCATACGAAAAGAATTTTATGCAGTGGCACACGTGCCTATGATATTGCCTTGCGTATGAAATATGAAGGCTATGAGAATATTGAAGTCTATGAACATGTTGAGGATGGTATCATTCGATTGAAAGAATTGAAGGAAGATGCCTATGTGATCGCTACTTATACTGCCTTGCAGTCAACACGTTCAATCATAAGGAGGCATGCATCATGAATCTGAAAATATGTTGGATGTATCATGATCTGATGGATCTATATGGTGATAAGGGAAATGTTCAAGTGCTGAAGATTCGTGCCCAGAAGCGTCATATTGAATGCATCGTAGATACATGCTCACTCAAAGAAGAGAAGGATCTAAGTAATTATGACTTATTGTTTATCGGTGGTGGTGCCGATAAGGAGCAAAGCCTTTTGGTAGAGGATCTGTTGAGTCGTAAAGAGAATATTCAAAAGGCCATGGATGAGGGAAGCTTTGTTCTTTTGATTTGTGGCGGTTATCAGTTGTTTGGCAAGTATTATTTGGATGGCGATGGCAATAAGATCGAAGGGCTTGGTTTTTTTGATTATTATACTGAAAGTGCTTCGCGTGATGTCCGCTGTATTGGTAATATTGCAATCGAAGCAGATGTGGAAGGGGAGAAATTTAAGGCCGTGGGTTTTGAAAATCATGGCGGTCAGACGAAAAATGTTTCGACACCTTTCGGCAGGGTGCTTAGCGGTCAGGGAAATAGCTTTGGCTGTGGCTTTGAAGGCTTTTATAACGGGTCTGTCTTAGGTACTTATATGCATGGTCCTTTATTGCCTAAAAACCCTCAGATTGCTGATTTGATCCTTCGTAAAGCTTTGAAGAAGCGTTATGGCGATGTGAAGCTGGAACAGTTAGATGATACGCTGGAAAATAAAGCCAGAGAGGTAATGTTAACAAGGATTTTAAAAGCTTAGTGATGAAAGATCGGGAGAAAAATCCGGTCTTTTTTTATGGCTTTTCATATCCAATTTTTACTTAAATTAACACAAAGCGTCTAGCAAGCGTGCTTGACGCTTTTTTAGAATGTATTTGTTTTTCTTTTAATTAATTTTATGAAAAAAAGACTATACAATTTCATGCATTTCTTTTATAATAGTGGTATAAAGTAGCGCAAAGTGGTAGAAAGTGGGTGATGATATGTTCATGGGTGAGTATTCTCACAACCTTGATGCGAAGGGAAGACTGATTATTCCGGCTCGTTTCCGCAGCGAACTGAAGGATGGACTGATTCTCACTCAGGGACTGGATGGATGCCTGACACTTTATACCAGTGAAGCATGGGAAAAGATTTATGCCCAGCTTCAGACTTTGCCGACTACGAAATCACAGGCCCGTGCGTTTGTCCGCATTCTGACAAGCAAGGCATGTGAGGTGGAGATTGATTCGCAGGGACGTATTTTGATTCCTGCCAATCTGATCAAACAGGCAAACATCAAAAAGGAATGTGTTGTGGTAGGTGCCGGCAGCAAGGTTGAAATCTGGGCCAAGGATGTTTGGGAAGAGTATATGTCAAACAGTGAGGAAAGCTTTGAGGAATTGGCTGAAAGCTTAACGGAATTTATGCTATGAAACATGTAAGTGTATTATTGGATGAATGTATTGAAGGCTTAAATATCAAAGAGGATGGCATCTACGTGGATGGTACGCTCGGAAGAGGCGGTCATTCCGCAGAAATTCTGAAACGAATTCCTAAAGGACAGCTGATCTGTTTTGATAAGGATGCAGCAGCCATTGAAGAGAGTCGTGAGCGATTATTGAAGATCGGAACGAATTTTACTCTGATACATAACGGCTTTAAGCATTTAAAAGAAGAACTTGAAAAGTTACACATTCAGGGCATTGATGGCTTGCTTCTTGACCTGGGTGTCAGCTCACCGCAGTTTGATGAGGCTGAGCGTGGTTTTTCCTATCGCTATGATGCGCCATTAGATATGAGGATGGATCAGAGCCAGTCACTGAGTGCCGCAACTGTGGTCAATGAGTATTCCTATGAAGAACTGTGCCGGGTATTTCTTCGCTATGGAGAAGATCCCTTTGCGAAACAGGTAGCCCGTAAGATCGAACAGCGACGTGTTGAAAAACCGATCAAAACAACATTTGAATTGGTCGATTGCATCAAAGCTGCTTATCCGGCAAAAGTGCTCAATAAAAAAGGACATCCGGCAAAAAAGATTTTTCAGGCGATTCGTATTGAAGTAAATGATGAGCTTCATGAGCTTGAAATCTGTTTGGAAGAGGCCTGTGAATGTTTACATACAGGCGGCCGGATTTGTGTGATCAGCTTTCATTCATTGGAAGATCGTATCGTGAAAGATACATTTCGGCGTAAAAGCAGTGCAGAGGATGTCGATAAGCGTATCCCATTAAAAGCAAGTGAAATCAAACAGGCTGATTTTCGTTGTATAAACCGTAAGCCGATTACGGCAAGTGAAGAGGAATTAGCGGTGAATAACCGTTCTCATTCCGCTAAATTAAGAATATTGGAAAGGGTGAAATAAGATGGCTAAGATCGTTAAGAAAAAAAGAAAGTTGAAAATGCAGAATCTTCTCAGTGTTGTTTTTGCTCTGAGCCTTTTAGCGTATCTTGGGTCAACCTTTGTCGTACGTTCCATGAATGTGTCTTTGAATTATGAACTGACACAGCTGAACAACGAGAATGAACAGAAACAAAAGGAATTAGATACATTGCGTCTTGAGGTAGCAAGATATACAGAAAGAGATTATCTGATGTCGATCTGTGCTGCCAGTGGTGTAGACTTAAATTATGATGCAAATCGTATTACATATATCGATGAAAAAGAATAGTGAGTGATTTGAATGAAAAAAAATATAACTAATATTAAAATAATCGTTATTTTTCTAGTATTAGTTTTAATTGGAGGCATTATATCATTTAATGTCTTTTTCACTACCATCAGCGGCGTTCATTTACGAAGCGGTATCAACGTGCTGGAAAAAAAGGCAGGTTCTCAGGAAAAGGTAGAAGTCATTCAGGCTAGAAGAGGAACGATTCGGGATCGTAACGGCAGTGCGATTGCACAGAACAGCGATACATATACGATCGTTGCAATTTTGGATAAAAATCGTCAAGGTAACTATGCTTATGTGGAAGATCGGCAGTTTACCGCTGAAGCATTGGCACCGATTTTAGGTATGGATGTGGATCAGATCCTAAATTATCTGAATCTTCAGGATAGTGGTCAATATCAGACATATTTGGGAGATAAGGGAAGGAATCTGACACAGGAGCAAAAGGATGCGATCGATGCTATCGTTTATACACCGGATCCAAATAAAAAGACAACGGGACTTCCGGGCATAGAATTTGAAAAGACGGTATCGAGGGTCTATACGCCCGGACGATTTGCTTCTACGTTATTAGGGTTTGCCAGTTATGATTCACAGAAGCAGCGTTTAGTAGGACAGGTAGGTATCGAGGCTTATCTGGATGATTATTTAAAGGGAACAGATGGCAAGGCTGTTTCACAGAAGGATGCCAATGGTTATTCACTTCCGGGAACGACTCGTATTACCGAAGTAGCAATCAACGGCAGCGATGTATATCTCACGATCGATAAAGATATTCAGGAAGCGCTTGAGGACTGTCTGCAGAAAACGATTGAGAATAATGATGCGGAAAATGCATGGGCGATCGTCATGGAGGTTGAAACCGGTAAGATACTGGCTTATGGCGGTTATCCTACCTATGATCTGAATTCACGTGAAGATCCGGTTTATACGGATATGCCGAGCATGTTTACTTTTGAACCGGGCTCGGTCATCAAGCCGTTTACTTATGCGATTGCCATGGAAGAAGGGGTCTATCGCGGTTCTGATACGGTAGAAACAGGACGCTTCTGTATTGGCTATAATGACGATTATACGGAAATCTATCGAAAGGAAGGACCTTGTTCGCTGGAGGGCAATATCAATGACGGTTATCGTCCCGGATGGGGTACGATTACTTTTGATGAAGGTTTGGTGCGTTCTTCCAACACCTGTATTGCGACTCTGTTGACAAGTTACCTGAAAACAGATGTATTCTGGGAATATTTGGATCGCCTGGGCTTTTTCAAGCAGACAGGTGTCGAAGGATTATCCATGTCTGAAGAAACGGGTATCAAAAATAATACCTATGCGATCGACCGTTTAAATTTTGGTTATGGACAGGGATCCAGTATTACGGCCTTACAGCTCGTACAGGCATATACGGCAATCTTTAATGACGGTTATGAGGTCAAGCCTTATTATATTGACAAAATCGTAGATGCGAATAACAATGTCGTTTATGAAGGTGACACCACTTATGTGCATACGGATGAAGAGGGCAATCCGCAGCGTATATTCTCTACTGAAACAACTCAGAAGGTCATGGAGCTGATGAAGCAGGTCATTCAGGATCCGGAAAAGGGAACCGGTTATTCTTACAATATCGAAGGACTTGATATGATCGGTAAGACAGGTACTGGTGAAATCGCTGTGAATGGTTCATATGGAAAATCTCTTTATACCTCAAACATCATGGCAGCAGCTCCTAGTGATGATCCAAAGATCATGGTTTACTATGGCTTCCAGTCTTCTCATGTAGGTGATTTTGATAAGAGTTTCTATCAGAATCTCTTTACTGTTGCGTATGAGGCAGCAGGTATCCGCTCTACTGAAACGACAAATACCGAAACCAATTATGATAACTGGCAGGAATATTCAATGCCGGCCTTAAAAAATCATACGATGGATTATGTCAATCAGAAGATTTCTGAAATGAATGTTCATCCGGTATATATCGGTGATGGTACGACGGTAACGGATCAGTATCCGAATGCCAATGATTCGGTAACGACAAATCAGAATGTATTCATCAAAACAAATTCAGTCAATATAAGCATGCCGAATATGATCAATTGGTCATATAAGGATGTGATGATCTATAAACAGATAAGCGGACTTAACATTATCTGTAATGGCAGCGGTACGGTTGTCAGTCAAAGCGTGACAGAGAATACAGCTGTTACTTCGGATACTGAAATTGTGATACAGCTTGAATGAATCCCATGGAATCCATGGGATTTTTTTCGAAATAAAATGGTTTTTCGTGGGATTTTTTGAGGGATTTGCTTTTATGCCTGTTTTTTGTGTATAATAATGTGGACTAAGGGAGGAGTAAGTATGAACCTTAAACGTTTTGGACTGATTCTTTCGCTTTTTTTATTGATTACTGCTTGTTCACAGCCACAGGATCAGGCATTGGATCTGGAAACATTAAATCAGCAACTTCCTTATTTAGCGGAAGATACCTTTGATATTTCGAATGTTCTTTCAAGTGTGGAATACGGAAAAGACAATATATTTGAAAATTTGACTGATGTCTATGATTATGAGTATGAAGAAGTGTTGGGAATTAACCCTGATAATGTTATTCAGGGAACGGTTCGTATTTCACCGACAAGTGCACAGATGTATATGGTGTTCAAGCCTGTCAGCGGGCGTGAGGAGGCCTTGAAGCAGGAACTGATGGATTATGTCAGCCACCGTATTTTAATTGCTGATAATGACGATGATAAAAAACTGCTTGAAAATGCACTGATCGAACAAAATGAAGATTTTACCGCACTGATCGTGTCAAATGATAATCAGGAAGTGCTTGATCGAATTAAAAATGCGAAAGCAACGCTTTTTGGTGTTTTGACACCTGCCGAGGATGCTGATCTGGAAACCTATGGTTTAAATCGAACGATCGTCAGTGCATATGCGATTCAAAAGCCGGTGCTGACAAGTGCCAGGACCTATCTGATCGTAAAGCCGGTTGAAGGACATGAGGATGAGGTTCGGGAAGCTTTAAATTCATATTTAAAGCGATTGGAAACGGACTATGCTTCGATGCCGCAGGAAGAAGAGCTGGTGAAGAATGCGATGGTAACAGAACTGGACGGATATCAGATCATTATCATCTCAAAGGATAATGAAAGAGTATTTGAAGCAATCAAGACCTATTTGCAGTAGGTCTTTTTCTTTTTTTTATATCATAATATGAAGCATGCAAAGAGAAATGAACTTAAAAAGAATGCGTCTTGTACGAGTTGTCATTGGAGCTGTTTTCTTATTGATCTGTTTCAAGCTCATGTATGAACAGCTTTTTCATCATGCGACGATTTTAGAAAGAGCGGAGAACCTTTGGCAGCGTGATTTTAAGATATCCGGGAAAAGAGGCACGATTTATAGCAGTGATCAGAAAGTGCTTGCTGTTAATATGCCCAGTACCAGCGTGATGGCAGTGCCTTTAATGATCAAGGATACCGCTCATACCGCAAAAGTGCTCAGTGAGATCTTAGAATGTGATGAAGCAGCTTTATTAGCAAAATTAGAGAAGCGGGTATCCACGCAAAAATTGCAGCCGGAAGGCAGGAATATCAGTGATGAACAGCGAAATAAGATCATGGAAGCTGATTTGGAAGGGATCATTCTCGTTCAGGATTCAAAGCGTTATTATCCGAACAAAGCCTATCTTTCACAGGTCATAGGTTTTTGTGGGATCGATCATCAGGGACTGAGCGGACTTGAATTGGAATATGATGAATATTTAAAAGCCGAAAGCGGTGATTTGAAAATATCCTTTGATGCCAAGGGGAATTTGTTGGCACTGGAAGAGGAGGTCGTTCATTATGGGTATGGAAATGATCTCATTTTAAGTATTGATTCCACGATCCAGTCGATCGTAGAGCGGGAAATGAATCTGATGATGCTGAAATACCAGCCGACAAGCGCTTTGGCCATTGCGATGGATCCTAATACCGGCGCTATTTTGGCGATGGTCAGCAAGCCTGATTTTGATCCGAATGAATATCAGAATTATGATATTGAAACCTTGAATCGGAATTTACCGATCTGGATGTCCTTTGAACCGGGTTCTACCTTTAAAAGCATTACTTTTGCCAGCGCACTTGAAGAAAAGTGCTTTGATATGTATAAAGATACGTATTATGACCGGGGTTATGAGATCGTAGAGGGGGCACGTATCAAATCGTGGAAGGCGGGCGGTCATGGCCAGCAGACATTTCTTGAGGTATTAGAAAACTCAAGCAATCCGGGCTTTGTGGAGATCAGCCGCCGTCTTGGAAAAGAGCGATTATATGAATATGTCATGAATTTTGGCTTTGGTAAGAAAACAGGGATCGATCTTCCGGGAGAAAGCAGCGGTATCATGTTTGATTATGATGTCATGGGACCCGTAGAAACAGCCACTGTTGCTTTTGGCCAGGGAATCAGTGCGACACCTTTACAGCTGGTACGGGCATTTAGTGCTGTCATCAATGGGGGTACGCTTTATAAGCCTTATATCGTTTCCTCCATCGCAAATCCTTTGACAGGTGAAATATTGTATGAGAAACAGCCGGAAAGCCAGGGAACGGTCATTTCTGAAGAAACGAGTGCTCTGATGCGGATTGCGTTAGAGAGTGTCGTAGCGAATGGCGGCGGTAAGAATTCCTATATCTACGGCTATAAGATCGGCGGTAAGACCGGTACGGCGCAAAAGGCTGTCAACGGTGCCTACTTAAGCAATGAATATGTACTTTCTTTTTTAAGTGCTGCTTCCATGGATGATCCGAAGATCGTCATTTATGTGGCCTGTGATTCCCCACAGAATAATATCCAATATGGCGGTACGGTAGTAGCACCTGTCGTCAGAAATATGTATGAGGATATATTGCCTTATTTAGAAATAGAAAAAGCTGAAATGCAGATTCCTAAAAAAACAACGTGGCTGGATCCGAAAATGATCCAAGTGGAAGATTTTATCGGAATGTCCAAAGAAGATTGTATTCAAGAGGGATTGGAATTTGAAATCATTGGTGATGGCGATAAGGTCGTCGAACAATATCCCTCAGCCAGAACATATCTTCAGGAAAACGGAAAGGTGGTGTTAGTATGCCTCGACAGTTAAAAGAATGTCTGCAGGCTATTGGTCTGGATAGCGAAGAACAGCGGCTGATTTATAATGTCAGCCATGATTCAAGGGAATGTGATGAAAACAGTATTTATGCAGGTGACCGGTATCGAGAAGATGCTTTGGCAAGAAAGGCTTATGTGGTTGAGGAAAAATATCTGGGGGAGCTGCTGCGCTTTTTCTATGATGATCCCAGTGCCCATTATTTTGTCATCGGAGTTACAGGGACCAATGGCAAGACCAGCGTGACCCATTTTCTCAAGCAGATGCTGACGATGCTGGGGTATCGCTGTATTCGCTTGGGAACCCAAGTGAATGAATTTGAAGAAAAGCTGGTGGAAAGCGATAATACGACGATGAATGTGATGGATAATTTAAAAGTTTTTTTAAAATATCGTGATAAGATCGACTGTATCATCATGGAAGCCTCTTCACATGCCATTGAGGAAAATCGTTTGGCGTTTATCCGCTTTGATCGTATCATTTATACCAATATTACTCCTGAGCATCTTGATTATCATCTTACCTTTACGCATTATCAGTATTCGAAGTTTAAGCTGCGGTTTTATTTGAAGCAAAAAGGTAAGATATTGCTTCACTATGATCAGTTGAATCTGCGGCGCATGATTCAATTTGAAAGAGAAAGGGTCATACCTTATGGTATAAAAGGCCGTTTTCAGCTGAGAAAACAAGTCAGTTCATTGCATGAATGTCATTTTTCTGCCCAAGGAGTTGATTTTGTGGCATATCTGGCAGGTGAACATACGATCATGAATCTTGGTGCTGTCTTAGCATGTTTAAAAAGCATGGATATCGAGCTTGAACGCTGTGTTCCTCTGATATCACGATTAAGGCCGGTTGACGGACGGATGGAGATCTTTGAATTGGCCTTGCGCAGCATCGTGATCGATTATGCGCATACGCCGGATTCATTGGCAGCAGTATGCATGTTTTTAAAGAAGCATGCGGAAAAACGGCTGATCTGTGTGTTTGGGTGCGGGGGTGAAAGAGATCATAAAAAGCGGGCACCTATGGCTTTGATCGCTGCTTCTGTATGTGATGAGGTAATCGTTACGGAGGATAATAGCCGCAATGAGCCTTTCGAGGATATCGTGAAGGATATGAGGCTGGAGCGTTTTCGTAATGTCACGGTCATTGAAAAAAGAGAAGAGGCGGTTCGTAAAGCATTTGTCTTATCAAAGTTCAATGATATAATATTGTTGGCGGGCAAAGGAAATGAACAATTTTTGATTGCCAAGGGAGTTAAAACTCCTTATAATGATAAGGCATGTATATGCCAGTGTGAAAGAGGTTGAATTTATGCAGATATTTATATTAGCTTTGGTCATAAGTCTTGTAGTGTCTTTGGGAATCTATCCTTTGGTGATTCCCTTTCTACATAAAATTAAATTTGGACAGAGCATCCGTCAGGATGGCCCGCAAAGCCATCTTAAAAAGAAAGGTACGCCGACCATGGGAGGCTTTGTCTTTGTGCTGGTACCGATAGCGGTGTTAGCTTTATTGATGCCGCAGGCACTTTTAAACACAAAGATACAGATCGTGATCATTTCTTATGTGGGCTACTCTCTGATCGGTTTTATTGATGATTTCCTGATCGTTGTGAAAAAGAATAATGACGGGTTGTCACCATCGGCAAAGTTTTTGATGCAGACTATTTTGGCTGTTATCATCTTCTTTATGTATCGCAATGTTTCTTCAACGGGAATTCTGATTCCGTTTACGCATCTTGAAATTAATTTGGGATGGTTCTATTTCGTGCTGATCTTGGTCATGTTTACGGCAGAAAGCAATGCCGTGAATCTGACGGATGGTCTGGATGGTTTAAGCAGCGGCTGTGTATTGATCGCACTGGCACCGTTTATCTTATTTTCGATCACTCAGGGAGAATATGGATTAGCGGTATTCCTGATGGCAGTTTTCGGTAGTCTGCTGGCATATTTGAAGAACAACTTCTTTCCGGCTAAGATATTTATGGGTGATACCGGAAGTTTGGCTTTAGGAGGCTTGCTGGCTGCGGTAGCGATGGTTTTGAAGCAGGAGATCCTTCTGGTAGTCATCGGTGGTATCTTTGTGTTAGAAGTAGTAAGCGTGATCATTCAGGTGACTTCTTTTAAGCTGACAAGGAAAAGAGTTTTTAGAATGGCTCCTTTGCATCACCATTTTGAATTAGGCGGCATGAATGAAAAGCAGGTCGTGTTGATGTTTTGGTGCATTGAGGCTGTCTTTGCGTGTGTGGGTTATCTGATGGGGGTCCTGTGATATGAAAAAGGTATTAGTGATCGGAGCGGCTAAAAGCGGTATTGCGGCAGCCAGACTATTAAAGCGTCATGGCTATGAGGTCATCTTGACGGATCAAAAAGAAATCAAAGAAAAAAAAGAATTGGAAAAGATCGGAATAACTGTTTATGATCAGGGACATCCCGAAGAATTGAAAAATACGACGTATGAATTTGTCGTAAAAAATCCGGGAATTCGTTACAATGTGGATATCATTGATTACTTTGTCAGAAATCATATGAAGATCTATACGGAAATTGAGATTGCTTATTGCTATGCGAAAAAATTCCATTACGGTGCCGTAACGGGTACGAATGGCAAGACAACGATCACAAGCATGCTTTATGCCTGCCTGAAAATGAATCACAGGGCTTTGGCCGCCGGAAATATCGGTACGCCTTTAAGTGAGATCGTTTTGGAACATGAGGATGAAGAAAAAGATATTGCCCTTGAGTTAAGCAATTTCCAGCTTTTGGGAATTGAATGCTTTCGTCCTGAAGTGAGCGTTGTCTGTAATCTGGCTCCGGATCATCTGGATTATATGCCGACGCTGGAATCTTATTATGCATCTAAGATGCGTATTGCCATGAATCAAAAAGAAGATGACTGGTTTTTACGGAATGTGGATGATGAAACCGTGATGCATTATGCAAAGGATATTCAATGTGAGATCATTGATTTTTCATTGAAGCGCCAGGATGTGGATCTCTATATATCAAATGGGGAAGCTTTTTTGAGAGGAAAGCATCTGTTTTATGTGAAAGATCTTAAGGTCGTAGGTGAGCATAACGTCAGCAATGCCATGATTGCGGCGGCCATGGCCATCAAGATGGGGGTTTCTTATGAGGATGTCGAAAAGGCCTTAAAAGAATTTAAAGGAATCGAACATCGTATTGAATATATCGGTGAAAAAGACGGTATTTCTTTCTATAATGATTCGAAGGCGACCAATACACAGGCTGCCTGCATTGCTTTGGCGTCTTTTGAAAAGAATATCCTGCTGCTTGCGGGAGGCAAGGATAAGGGCATCAGTTTTGATGAGATGCATGATTATGATGATCGGGTGAAGCATGCGTTTACCTTTGGCCAGACCAGGGAAAAGCTTGCTCGTGAATTTAGTCATTCAACGGTGTGTGAAACGATGCAGGAGGCACTTGATAAGGCCTTTGAAACGGCACAAGCGGGTGACGTGATCCTGCTTTCGCCTGCTTGCAGCAGCTATGATCAGTTTGATAACTATGAACAGCGTGGGGATTTATTCCGTAATGCCTGTTTAAGGATCATTCATGCGTAGGGTCTGTCGCCTGATCTCAGGCTCGCTCATCATGGGCAGCGGTATTGCGATTGCCATGAAGGGAGGCTTTGGAGTTGATCCGATGGCTCTTTTCTGGGAAGGTATTCATCTTCAAAGCGGAATGAGCTATGGAATGGCGAATCTTGTGGTAAGTGCAGTCATCATCCTGATGCTTTTATTTATTGATCGGACGCAGCTGGGAATCGGTACGCTTGTCAATTCTGTATTGGTTTCTTTGTCAATGGACCTGTTAAGTTCATTGTTACTGTTTGAAAGTGATGTCTTTTTTATCCGTTTCTTGTTGCTGATGACAGGACTGGTGCTTTTGGCGGGAGGTATCGTTTACTATGGCAGTGCTGATTTTGGCAGGGGTGCCTTTGATGGTCTTGTGTTTGGGATCGTCAATAAGACCTCATATTCAATAAGGCTCGTGCGCTCGTCCATTGATCTGCTGCTTGTGATCATGGGAATCGCGTTAGGGGCTTCCTTGAATCTCGGTCCGGTGGTCAGCGTGCTTTCATTGGGTTTTCTGATGCAGATTTTTCATACGCTGCTGCGACAAATTGATGAAAAATAGGTTTGAGTGTTGAGAAACATGGCTTTTTCTAGTATAATAAAAAAGGTTAGAATAAGTCAGGAGAACAATTATGTATAAAAGAGTCTTATTGAAGCTAAGCGGAGAAGCCCTCTCTTCCAAAGGGCATGCGTTCGATCCGCAGGTGCTGCGCAAGCTGGCGCAGGAAATTAAAGAGGTACATGATACGGGAATAGAGCTGGCGATCGTTGTCGGTGGCGGTAACTTTATTCGCGGCAAGGTGTGCGAGGAAATGGGACTGGAAAGAACACAGGCTGATAATATGGGGATGCTGGCTACGGTCATCAATGCGTTAGCCGTTCAGAATGCCTTGGAACAGATCGGTGTTCCGACAAGAGTCCAGACAGCCATTTCGATGAATAAGGTGGCAGAGCCTTATATATTGAGAAAGTGCCTGCGTCATCTTGAAAAGGGAAGGGTCGTTATATTCGGTGCCGGTACGGGAAATCCTTATTTCTCAACGGATACGACAGCGGCCTTAAGAGCCAGTGAGATCAAGGCTGATGTCATTTTGATGGCTAAAAACGGTGTGGATGGTGTTTACAGCGCCGATCCGAAAGTGGTAAGCGATGCGGTCAAATACGAGAAGCTGACCTATCTGGAGCTGATCAACAAGAATCTTCATGTGATGGATGTTACAGCGACAAGCATGTGTATGGATAATAATGTCGATTTGATCGTATTCAATATGAATAAAGAAGGAAATATATTAAAAGCAGTGAAAGGAGAAGTTGATGGAACGACCATCAGCAAGTGAGAGTATGCAACAGACATTAGATCAGGCAAGAGAAAAAATGAACAAGGCAATTGATACCTTACAGAGTCATTTGGCTCAGATTCGTACAGGACGTGCCAATCCTAACATTCTGGAAAGAGTGGAGGTTGAATATTACGGAAGTCCGACTCCGTTGAATCAGATGGCTTCCATCAGCGTCGTTGAAGGCCGTCAGCTGGTGATAAAACCTTATGATAAGACGATCTTAAAAGATGTCGAAAAGGCGATCAATGCCGCTAATATCGGTCTTACACCGATGAATGACGGTGATGTGATTCGTCTGAATGTTCCTCAGCTGACAGAGGAAACGCGTCGTGAGCTCAGCAAAGATGCCGGCAAGGTAGGCGAGGATGCCAAGGTGGCGATCCGTAATATCCGCCGTGAAGCCAATGACAGCATCAAGAAGAATAAAGAGCTGACAGAGGATGAAGTTAAACGCGCGAATGAGAAGGTACAGAAGCTGACCGATGAATTCACCAAGAAGGTGGATGAAATCGTTGCTGAAAAATCAAAAGAAATCATGTCAATTTAAAAATACCCACACCATGTGGGTTTTGCTTTAAGGAGGAAAGGCCATGTCACTTGAATATCCTGAACATATTGCTATTATCATGGATGGTAATGGACGATGGGCCAAGGCTCAGCATAAACCGCGTACTGCCGGTCATTTGGCGGGCAGCGAAAATGTGCGCCGCATTGCTTTGCATGCTAACAGAAATCATGTCAAAAGCTTGACGCTTTATGCTTTTTCAACTGAAAATTGGGCACGCCCGGAGGAAGAAAAGAATTATCTTTTTAAACTGCCGGCGATGTTTTTCAAAAAATATATCGAAGAATTGAAAAGAGAAAATATTCGTGTTACCTATATTGGCGAAATCGAGCGTTTTCCGAAAAATACGGCACGCATCATATTGGATGCTGTTGAACAGACAGCCGGGAATACGGGGCTGAATCTTTGTCTGGCCGTGAATTACGGAGGGCGCAGGGAAATCGTACTGGCTGCCCGAAAAGCAGCTGAAAAGCTTCAAAATAAGGAAATATCTGAAATTGATGAAGATACCCTTGCTGCCTGTCTGATGAGTGAAACAAGTGATGTTGATCTTCTGATCAGAACAAGCGGTGAAATCAGGGTGAGCAATTTTTTGTTATGGCAGATCGCCTATGCGGAAATGATCTTTGTTCCATGTGCTTGGCCGGATTTTGATGAAAATCAGTTTGATGCATGCATCGAGGAATTTCATCATCGCAATCGTCGTTTTGGAGGTTTGAAATGAAAACTCGTATATTGACCATGATCGCCATATTGGCCGTCGTCATTCCTTGTCTGATATTTGGCGGTATCTATATGGAAGGACTCATTTTATTTATCGTGGCCGGCGGTACTTATGAATTTTCAAAACTGGCGGATGATCGTCTTCCTTTGTCATTTGTCATGATACTGATCTTATCGGAGTGGATCGGTCTGTATATCCCATCCAGGCTTGTATTTGCCTATGTGGGTGTTATTGATCTTTTTCTGTTGGCCCTGCCTGTATGGCATGTGCGTTTTACACCTAAGGACTCCTTCATCTGCATGAGCTTTATTTCCTTTTTTATTCTTGTGGGAAATGCCGTGCAGGAGATTTATGCACTGGGGCCACGTTATATGACACTGATCATCGTGGCTACTTACAGCTGTGATTCATTTGCTTATTTATGCGGACGTTTTTTCGGAAAACATAAGCTGAATGAACGGATCTCACCTAAGAAAACGATTGAAGGAAGCGTTGGCGGATGGGTGTTCGGATTTTTATTTTCCTTGTTATTTTGGAAATTATTCATGTATGAGAAAGAATTCTTGCTTGTGCTTCTGGCAGGAATCTTCTGTCCGATTTTTGGACAGATCGGCGATCTTGCCTTTTCTGCGATCAAGCGTTGTTACAACATCAAGGATTTTGGAAATCTTCTGCCGGGACATGGCGGTATTTTAGATCGGGTAGATTCCTTGCTGTTTAATCTGGTTTGTTTTTATTTTCTGATGATGGTGGTACTATGAAAAAAATAATTTTGTTGGGTGCCAGTGGCTCTATTGGGACCCAGACGCTGGATGTGATCGGGCATCATCCCGATCACTATGAGCTGATTGCCTTCAGTGTAGGCAAAAGAATTGAAGCAGTGCATAAGATACTGGCAAAATGGCCGGTAAAATATGTCTGTGTCGGCAGCTATGAAGATCAGAAGCTGCTTGAAAAGCAGTATCCACAGGTGCATTTCACAAGTGGTGATGAAGGCCTTTTGGAGCTTGTAAGCTTAGAGGAAGGTGACTGGGTGGTCAATGCCTTGGTGGGTTTTGTCGGATTAAGACCTACCTTATGCGCGATCGAACATCATAAAAATATTGCTTTGGCCAATAAGGAAACCCTGGTCGTCGGCGGAAGATTTGTCCGCGAGTCGATCGAGAAATATCAGGTGCAGCTCACACCGATCGACAGTGAGCATTCTGCTATTTTTCAATGTCTTCAGGGAGTGCGGCGCAGTGATGTCGACAGGCTGATCATTACTGCCAGCGGCGGAAGCTTCCGCGATAAAAAACGTGATGAATTAGCAAACGTAACCGTAAAAGAAGCTCTTTCGCATCCAAACTGGCAGATGGGAGCTAAGATTACGATTGATAGCGCAACCTTGATGAATAAAGGCTTTGAGGTCATTGAAGCTCATTATTTGTTTGATATGGATTATGATCATATTGATGTTCTGATTCATCGTGAAAGTATCATCCATTCTTTGATACAGACAAGGGATACGGCACTTTTGGCACAGATGGGAACGGCAGATATGCGTTTGCCGATACAATATGCGCTCAGTTATCCGAATCGTGATGAACTGGTCAACGGAGAAGTTTGTGATCTGAGTGCCATCCATGCCCTTCATTTTGAAAAAGTGGATGTCGAACGTTTTCCTTTATTGAAAACAGCTTATGATTGCGGAAGAAAAGAGGGCAATGCCTGTGCTGTTTTAAATGCAGCCAATGAGGTAGCTGTTGGTGCCTTTTTAGAAGGAAGGATCGCATTTTTGGATATAGAGAAGCTGATCATGAAAGCCTTAGAAAATATTGAATATAAGAGTGATGCATCTTTAGAAGATATTTATAAAACAGATACTTATACAAAAGCTTATGTAAATGATTTACTGAAAGGTGGATTTTAATGGATATACTTATATCGTTTATCGTTTTTGTGGTCGTCTTGTCGATCATTATCATCATTCATGAATTGGGACATTTGATTGCGGCGAAAAAATTCGGTGTTTATTGTTCTGAATTTTCGATAGGTATGGGACCTGCCATTTATCAATATAAAAAATCAGAAACGACGATCTCAATTCGTGCTTTACCGCTGGGAGGCTATGTGCAGATGGCAGGTGAAGAAGGCAGTGATATTGAGGGAATACCTTTTGAGAGAACGATCAATGGCATCAAGACGTGGAAACAGGTCGTAGTCATGGCTGCGGGAGCAACGCTGAATATTTTATTGGCTTTTGCGATCTTTATTGGTGTTGTCATGGCTCGTGGCTATGTGAGTGCCCCTTCTGATCCGATCGTCGGTTCAGTCGTAGAAAATTCACCGGCAGCAACGGTAGGTATGATGGAAGGCGACCGTATCGTAAAGATGGTGCTTCCGGATGGTGAAGAAATAATTCCGGAAACCTTTGATGATCTGGTTAACGGAATGAGCAATTACACAGGCGGCAGCGTGATATATACGATCGAACGCGGCTCAGAAACGATCAATTTTGTCGTGGAACCGCAATATGATGAAACGTTGCAGCGTTATCTGGTCGGTTTTAATTCACAGCCAAAGGTAAGAGCCATTGCCTGGTATGAATCCTTTTATTACGGAGCTGAAATGCTGTTTGAGATGATGGGTCAGATCATCCAGGCCTTTGGCAATTTGATCCGCGGTGTAGGACTGCAGGATGTCAGTGGTCCGATCGGCATCTATCAGGCGACCAGTCAGGTTGCTTCAGAAGGGCTGAATGCCTTGATCTTGTGGGTAGGCCTGCTTTCATTGAATATCGGTATCTTTAATTTATTTCCGATTCCGATACTTGATGGTGGAAGGATCATTATCGTTATCATTGAAAAGCTCATCGGACGACGCATATCTGAAAAGATACAGACAGCGATCATGTTGGCAGGTTTGGCATTGATCGTCCTGCTGATGGTATTTGCGACTGCCAATGATATCGGACGATTGTTTTAAGGACATATTTTTGTCCTTTTTTTGTGCTATAATAAAAAAGTGAGGTGGTAGTATGCTGATTGCCAGTCGGGCACAGATGAAAAAGATCGATGAGGTCTTGCTTGAAGATCATACGATTGAGGAGCTGGTGGATAAAGCCGCAGCATGTGTATTGGAAGAAATTTCAGATGAAGATCATATTTGTATCGTATGCGGAAAAGGCAATAACGGTGCCGATGGCTATGCCTTGGCATTGAAGCTTTCAAAGATGAATAAGAAGGTAGGGGTCATTGCCTGCAAGCATGATCATTTAAGTCAGGCATGTAATTATTATCATCAGCAGTGCCTTG
Source organism: Traorella sp. mt218 (assembly GCF_055420025.1). NCBI lineage: Bacteria > Bacillati > Bacillota > Erysipelotrichia > Erysipelotrichales > Erysipelotrichaceae > Traorella > Traorella sp. mt218. The sequence continues at coordinate 48,304 of NZ_JBVAYM010000005.1, read as the reverse complement.
AGCAAGGGCTGCTGGTAGAGGAAGAAGAAATGTATCGCAGCAAGCTGATCATTGATGCGATTTTTGGTTTTGGCTGTCATTCAAATCCGTCAGGGACAGAAGGTGACATGATACAGAAAATGAATGCTTCTTCAATACCTATCATTTCTGTCGATGTGCCAAGCGGGATGGAGAGTGACAGCGGAACGTGCTTTGAAAACTGCATCCAAGCAACTAAAACTATTACTTTTTTTGCCTGTAAGCTGGGATTTTTTCATCCGGATGCGAAAAGACATACCGGTGAAGTCATCATCAAACGGTTACAGGTTGAAGATTTTTCAGATAAAATTCAGCTTTGTGAAAGTCTTGATACGATTACTTTTAAAAAGAAAAGCTATGACGGGCATAAATATACTTACGGAAGAAGCTTTCTGATTTGTGGCAGCAATAAATATCAGGGAGCTGCCTTGCTTAGCACCAAGGCATCTGTTTATACCGGCTGTGGTCTTACCTGTCTTTGTTCTGAACCCAGTGTGCTGAGCGCTGCTTCATTGGCTGTTCCCGAAGCCATTCATGCGACCTTTGATCAGCTTTCTTTGATGGAAGGCTATCAGGCAGCCTTAATCGGCTGTGGTTTGGATGGCGGGGAAGAATTATTAAAATATGTACTTCAGCATACCATGATGCCGCTTGTTATTGATGCCGGTGCTTTAAACGTTCTTGCTTCACATCTGGACTGGCTGGATGGCAGACGTCCTATCATATTAACGCCCCATCTGGGTGAATTTCAACGGCTTTGTCCAAATATGGAAGATCCTACGATGAGTGCCATTGAATTTGCGCAGAAGTACCGGGTCATCGTCGTTTTGAAAGGTCCGCGTACCCTAATTACAGATGGTCATCATAGCTATCGCTGCATGAGCGGCAATGGTGCTATGGCAAGCGGAGGAAGCGGTGATGTGCTTTCAGGCATCATCGTCAGTCTTTTGGCCCAAGGATATGATCCGTTGCAAAGTGCCTGTAAGGGTGTTTATCTGCATGGTGCGATCGGGGATTTATGTGCACAAAAGATGCATACGGTGTTGCCATCAAAGATCATCGAAGAAATCCCTTTGATGATGAAGAAATTTGAGAATGTGTAAAATTATGGTTTTTGATGTATTTATATAAAATTGTGCTATAATAAAAACGTTTTGAATAGAGGTAGAAATTATGAGTAAAAGTAAATCCAAAAAACCGCAAAAAAATACTCTTGAAATTATTTTTTCCGCTGTTTTCTTACTTATAAGCATTATCTTTCTGATACTGCTGTATCTTATGGACAAGCTTCCTTTCATGTATTATGCAGTGATTGCAATCGTTGTACTTATCATCGTTCTGATATTTATCAGCCTGCAGATGTCCGGAAAAATTCATAAGACGAATAAGACCCTAGGGAAGATCATCATGACCATTCTCAGCGCCATCATGATCTTTGGAAGCGTATATATCTACAGAACAAATTCAGCAATTAAAAGTATTGTTGCCAGCAATACCGATAAAATTGAGATCAGCGTCATTGTCATGAATGACAGCCCGATTGAATCGATCGAAGATCTTTCACAGACGATAGGAAATATCAATGTAGGCGATTATAGCTATATTGAAAAAGCATTGGATGAAATCAGAGAAGTAAATTCATCCTTTAACATTCAGGACTATGTTTCCTTTGATCGTTTTGCTGATGCTTTATATAATGGAGATGTGGAAGCGATTATTCTTAATGAAGCTTTCAGAAGTCAATTTGATGAGAATCATCCTGATTTCTCAACAGAAACCAGAGTTATCAAAAGTTATGTCTATGAAGAGGAACAAAAAGATATTTCATTGAATGTTGATGTGACCTCTGAACCATTTACGGTTTATATTACAGGTATCGATCAGAGCGGCAGTATTTCTACGGTAGGCCGAAGTGATGTCAATAAGGTCATGACCGTCAATCCAACGACACATCAGATCTTTATCGTTGATATTCCCAGAGATTATTATATTCCGCAGGTATGTCAGGCGAATCAGTTAGATAAGCTGACACATACGGGAATCTTCGGTGTTGACTGTACGGTCGAATCGGTGTCAAATTATATGGGCATTGATATTAACTATTATATACGTATTAATTTTTCATCATTGGAAAAGATCGTTGATGCCTTAGGTGGCATCGAAGTGAATAGTGAATATGCTTTCAGTGCCGGCGGTTATACGTTTAATCAGGGCATCAATTATCTCAATGGAGCACAGGCCTTAGCTTTCTCTAGAGAGCGTTATTCTTTCGGTGGCGGTGATAATGTTCGTATTGCCAACCAGACAAGGGTATTGATCGGTATGATCGATAAGGTAACATCACCTGCTATCATCACAAATTATCTTTCGTTTTTGGATGCCATCAGTGGTACCTTCCAGACAAATATGAGTGAAGACGAAATCAATGCATTGATCAAGATGCAGCTCAATGACATGCGTGGCTGGACGATTACTTCAGATGCTTTAAGCGGTACGGGAGGAACGGACTGGACACCTGCCAATGGTTTCAATGCCTATGTCATGTATCCGGATGGAACTTCTCTTGAAAGAGTATTAGGAGAAATCAGGGCCGTCAAAGAGGGAAGCAGTGAATAAAGACTCTCGATGAGGGTCTTTTCTCTTGAAAAAACGGCTGGATTTGTTAGAATAGAAATTATGAAAAATCTAATCGAGTTTTTACGTAATCTCTCAGTGGTGCTTGTTATTGCTTTTGTGACGGTAGCTGCAGCTTCGCTGATACCTGTTGAAAAGGCAAAAGGCAGTGATACCTTTTTATATGCCCTAAGTGCAGATCTTTCCCATATCCATAGCCAATATGCCTTGTTAGAGGAGATGGAAAGCGGAAAGATATTAGCCTCAAAAAAAATGCAGGATGCGATATATCCGGCCTCTATGACAAAGATGATGACTGCCATCGTCATCATTGAACATGTAGAAGATCTTAATGAAAAAATCATCATACCTGAAGATATCTATCCATATTTATATGAACAGGATGCTTCAATTGCCGGTTTTCAGGCTTATGATGAAGTGCCGATCATCGATCTTCTCTATGGGATCCTTCTTCCTTCAGGAGCCGAATGTTCGATCACCTTGGCCAATTATGTAGCCGGAAGTGAAGAAGCTTTTGCACAGCTGATGAATGAAAAAGCACAGGAATTGAATATGAATCATACGCATTTTGTAAATTCAACAGGACTTCATGATGATGCACAGATGACAACCCTGGAAGATTTAGCTTATCTTGTGCGATATGCCTTAAAAAATGAAACATTCAAACAAATATTTACTTCCTCTGAATATCTTTCGCAGCCAACGCAAAGTCATCCTCAGGGACTTTTCATGAGAAGCACCATAAATCGTATCATAATCGAAAAAGAGAATCGTGTAGATTTTTTAGGTGGCAAGACAGGTTATACCGGAGAAGCCGGACAATGCATGGCCAGCTTTGCTGAGGTGGATGGTAATGAGTATCTGTTGATCACGGCCAAAGCGGATGGGGCTGCGGTATCCATGCCATATCATATGATAGATGCCGAAAGCATTTATGAGCAGATTGGTATTTATAAGGCTTATTATGAAGATATGCATGTTGATGAGAAAGCTGTTTCTTCTTTACATGAAAAATAACGACGCAATGTCGTTATTTTTATTATTTATTGAATAGCAGCATCCAAGCACAAACGATCAAAAGAGCTAACAGCAGTAATAAACATAGCTTAGCCGGAAGGTTTCCGAATTTATGTGCGATCTTTCCTATAAGATGCTGATCGCTCAATTGCTGATAATCTTTCTTCATAGCGTAATAAACAAAAGCAATGATTGCCAAAACACCTAAAACTGCTCCAAAGATCTGTTTGCTGACAAACGTTGAAAAAAGACCTAAAATACCTTTCATTGAATCCACTCCCTCATGGTCAATACTAACATAAACAAGATCAATTTTAAAGATATTAAAAAAAGAGAAAAAGCCGATCAAATCAAGGGTTTTAGGTTACAAGGAAGTATATTTTCAATTTGGCGGTATAGCCCCATTCAAGGACTATGCCGTCTTTTCCTGTTTATTGGCTTCTTTCTGCTCTGCTTCATATTCTGCGGACAGTTTCAAAAACCGCTCATGGCTGATTGTGCCGTTGATGTCGTCCTCATAAATCCGCTTGAAAATCCGGTCAAGTTCTGCAATCCGTTTTCTTGCCTGTCCGGCCTCGCGCAGCTTGCGTTTCATGTCCTTTTCTGCTTCATCAAACCGCTGCTTCTGTATCAGTTCCATAAAAGCAGTGATGTCCTCATAGAACATGGCAGTTACGGCAAATATCCGGTTAAGAACGATTTTCCGCAAGACTTCTTCTCTGATGAAGTGTGCCGTACAATCTCCTGTATTGCTTTTATATCTTGCACAGCGGTAGTTGTCTTGTGAACCGTCAAAGCTCTTGCAGGTGGCAAAGTGCAGTTTACTTCCACAATCCGCACAGAATACTAAACCGGAAAACATTCCCTGTCGCTCTGCCTTTGTGGGGCGGCGTTTATTTGCCCTTAATTCCTGTACCCGTTCAAAGACAGCTTCCTCAACGATTGCTTCATGGGTGTTGCGGAAAATCGCCTGCTGCTCCTTTGTGGTGGGAATACGCTTTTTCAGCTTGTGGGATTTAGAATAGCTTTTGAAGTTTACCGTATGTCCGCAGTAGTCCATACGCTCCAAAACTGCTACAATCGTGCTTTCATTCCAACTGTACGGATTATCGGGAAGTGTTTTCCCTTTCTGCTTCGCATAATGGGCGCGTGTTATCAGCACTTTGTCAGCTTTCAGAGTTTTTGCTGTCCGCATAGGTCCGTTTCTGGCAACGCATAAATCAAAAATCCTCTTTACCACAACGGTGGCTTCTTCATCTACAATCCATTTCTTTCTGTCGTTTGGGTCTACCTTATAGCCATAAGGCGGCTTTGTCAGATGTTCTCCTGCCATGCCTTGCGCCCGCTTGATTGCCCTTACCTTTTTACTGGTATCTTTGGCGTAGAAATCGTTAAACAGATTTCGGAAAGGGGTAAAATCATTGTCACCCTTTGCACTGTCCACGCCGTCATTGATTCGATATAGCGTACATCTCTTTCAACGAAAAAGATTTCTGTATAGCAGTAGGCGTTTTAAGGTTTTCTGATTTTATGAGCCGCTTCATCTTTTCAAAAAGCGGTTCAGAGCCGCCGCAAGAGGTAGACACTTCATAGAATGTGCCGCCGATTTTATAAATCACTGTTTCATCTGCCGGATTGCCCTGTTTCTGCCTATTATCTGTTATTTCCTGTTCTTGTTTCCGTTCCATTCCTTTCCCGTCCTTTCTTTGATTTGTAATGTGATAAGTTTCGTAGCAAGCATAGGAAAAGAGTATCCTTTTCCGAAAATGCCCTGCATTTTGCTTGTTGGGAAGTTTCCCAAACCCTCTGAAAATCCTTTCACTACCTACAACACCGAACAAGGCGATTTTGCCGAAGTTTTGAGAAAATTTTATAAAAAACTTTTCTTACTCCTTAATACGAAAAAGTTAGGAAAATGCCAAAGTTATGGAAGGTAAAATGCCGCAATTTGCGACACATTTAAAATACCCAATTATTAAAATCAGAATGCTTGTAGGAATGCACTTGACAGAGCGCTGTAATAAATGTAAAATTACTTAGGAAACTAAGAGAAAGGAGCGTAGCATGATTTCACTTACAAAAAGTGCAGCAAGGTATGTCAGTAAACTTTCTAACAAACTTCGCCGCAAATTAGATATGCTTTCTTCAAGAAAAGAGTTTAGCGGGTCACAGGGGAGAACACTTCATTTTTTACTTGCACAAACAGAAGATGTTTTCCAAAAAGATATAGAAGAAGAATTTAGCATACGTCCCTCTACGGCAACAGAACTATTAAAGCAAATGGAAGCAAATGGACTTATTCGACGAGAGCCTGTTGCTTACGATAATCGTCTAAAGAAGATTGTCTTGACCGATAAGGCATTGATGTATAAACAACAGGTTGTAGAGGATTTGACTTCATTAGAAAAAACACTTACAAAAGGAATTTCCGAAGACGATATGAAGGTTTTTTTTGAAGTGATTGAAAAGATGATGGATAATCTGTCTGAATGAATATCCAGATAGGTTATCCTAAATCTCAACCTATGTACTTAGGAAACTAACTTTATAGAAAGAGAGGAATTATTATGGACAACGAAAATCAATTTTCACAGAGGAAACTATTTCCCTTAATTTTGAAGTATTCTATCCCGGCAGCAATTTCACTTTTAATTACGGCAATATATAATATTGTTGACCGTATTTTTGTGGGGAACTTTAATGGAACTTCTGCTTTGGCAGGACTATCCATCTGTTTTCCGCTTTCTTATATGATGATGGCATTTGGACTTACTTGCAGTGCAGGTGGTTCTTCCTTGGTCAGTTTATTTGCAGGGAAAAGTGAACAGAAAAAATGAATGCTTCCTTTGGAAATGCTTTGATATTGGTTGTTATTTTTGAACTTGTATTGACGGCAATTTTGCTGATTTTTGCAAATCCTATTTTGAAAATTTTCGGAGTAACAGAAACCTCTTATCCGTATGCCTTTGAATATTATCGAATTGTTGCGTTAGTCTGTTTGTTTCAAGGGCTTACACAGGTTTTCTGCGATTTCGTCCGAGTATCGGGAAAACCTGTTATGGGTATGTGTGTGACCGGCATAGGAGCAGTAACCAACATTATTCTTGATGCCGTATTTGTTGCAGTTATGGGTTGGGGTGTCACAGGGGCGGCATGGGCTACCGTAATTGGACAAATTTTCTCAACACTATTCGGTATGTATCTTGTTTGGAACGGACACACAAGAGTGGAAATCAAAAAAGAAACATTCCATTTTAATTTCAAGCTATCGAAAGAAATCGTATTCTGTGGATTTGCCTTTTGGATTGCACAAATGGCTATGGGCTTAATTAGTTTAGTCTATAACGGACAGTTGGGAAAATATGGCGGAGATACTGCAATTAGCGTATATGCCGTTGTTGCAAGTATTATGACCTTTGTGATTATGCCTGCAAGTGGTATCAGTCAAGGTATTCAGCCCATTGTAGGAAATAACTTTGGGGCAGGAAATTATAAAAGGGTTATGGCAACCTTGTATCAGGCGTCTGCTTTTTCAGTGGGAATTACGTGTATTGTATGGCTTATCGTGATGTTCTTTCCGGAATATATTTTATTGGCATTTGGTGCTACGGAAGAAATGCTGAAAGTTGGGGTTGTGGGATTGAGAAATAACTTTTGTATTACACCGATTTTAGGATTTGTCATGCTTGTAACAACCTTTTTTCAGTCGATTGCAAAACCAATCCCGTCTATTGTGATTACATTTTTAAGACAGATTTTGCTCTTGATACCATTTATTTATCTTTTCCCGTTATTATGGGGTATCAATGGGATTTTTATTGCTCAACCCGTCAGTGACGCATTAGCTTTATTATTGTCTGTCATTCTTGTTGTAAGAGAAAAACGTCATTTATATAAAATGCTTCCAGCGCTTCCTCATAGAAAAAATGACGCACAGTTAGCAACTGCGGCGAAACTGGAAAATGTATAAGTATATCGGAGAAAAAAATTGAATAAAACGAAATGGATATTGTGTCCTATCTGTGGCAATAAAACCCGGACAATGATACGTAAAGACACCGAACTTAAAAATTTTCCATTATTCTGCCCCAAATGCAAACGAGAAACTTTAATCAATGTAAAACAGATGAATATATCCGTTATCCAAGAGCCGGACGCGTAGACGCAGAGCCGATAACACGCAGATTTCAAATGCGGTTATTGGCTCTGTTATTTTTGTTTGGAGGTATCAATATGTTTATTGGCTGTTATTCTATTTTGTGTAATCTATTGTTAAAAAAAGAGTTACTTTTTTGCAGGAAGTTTGCGCCCATGAGTATACCTTTTGAAACCATTGAAAAAGCGGTTGCCGGGGAGCCGGAAGCTGTAAATGCTGTCTTGCGTCATTACAGAGGGTACATAAAATATCGCTCTGTATTTCAAGGGCATTTTAATGCAGATATTCAAGACAGGTTAGAAACACAGTTAATCAAAGCAATCTTACAATTTCGCTTCGATAGGTAACAGATAACAAAGTCAAAGAAAAACGTCAAGGATAAAATGCACGCTTCGCGTCTTTGACGTTTTTCTCTGTCTTTGCTTTTGAGTAGCTAAGAGAGTGCAATCGGATAGACCGCTTGCGCTCTCTATGAAGCATGGATTTATGAATAGATAATGATTTCTATATTTCTATTTCCATTCCAACAGCTTGTAGGTAGCTTAGAAATTGAGGGAAGGAATGGAATGAGTAATTGTTTAATCTTTATTTTATATATCTTTATTTAATTGCATTGGATTTTCCGACATCGGGTAATCCAACACCGGAAACCGAAATCCCTTATAATCTTTGAGCCTTTAAAATAATAACATGAATTGCCATAGTAATGTTACTCAATAGAGCCTAAAAAAGCCTTGATTTATGCCGCTCACAGACACGAAAATATCAAGAGTAAGGGTTTTCTATTCAGACACTCAAAAATGAGGTTCTACTGCGTAACAACATGAGAATAGAAAAACAGAGAGCCGACCACTTGGGAACGTGATTAACTCTCTGTTTGCAAACCTGTCTGTCAGCGTTAGTGATAAGTTGTTGTGAATACTTCCTTATCAGCGTAAAACTAAACATTTTAATTGTTTTTATAGCCATTATCTTTCTTTTCTTGATAAAGAAAAAACGAGCTGTAAGCATATATCGCTTATCACTCGTTTATTCAGTTATAAATGGTGCCGGCTATGAGATTCGAACTCACAACCTCCGCCTTACCATGGCGTTGCTCTACCGTTGGAGCTAAGTCGGCATGTGATTATTATAACGTATTTGCAAACTTTTGAAAAGATGTTTATAATACTTTATATGAAAAATATCAAGACAAATGCGATGCGTCAGTTAGACGCCCAAAAAATCAAATATGAAGTTTATACTTATGATGCTGAAGATGGAAAAATTGATGGCTTGAGTGTTGCGCAAAAATGTCATCAGGATGTCAGGATGGTTTATAAGACATTGGTGGCTCGTTCTGCTTCAAATAAGATTTATGTCTTTGTCGTAAATGTTGCGGATGAGCTGGATTTGAAGAAATGTGCCAAAGCGGTTCATGAAAAAAGTATCGCAATGGTTCATGTCAATGAACTTTTAGGACTGACGGGCTATGTGCGAGGTGGCTGTTCACCGATCGGCATGAAGAAAAAATACCCTGTTATCTTAAGTGATACTGCCGCTTCTCTTGATTCGATCATTTTCAGCGGCGGTAAGATCGGCTGTCAGATCCACTGTTCAGTAAATGATTTTATGAAAGTGACACAAGCTTTCATGGCTTGTATTATATGAAAGGATGAGTCTGTATGAAAACACATGCATTTCGTTTGATCTATGGATCAGATTTAAAGAAAAGCATTGAAGACTATATCAAGGCACATCATATTGAAGCAGGATATGTGGCTTGTTGTGTGGGTTGTGTGTACGAAGCGTCTTTTCGCTTGGCAGATGGCAAGACACTCTTTCATGACGTCAATCATTATGAAATCGTTTCGCTCATGGGTACGCTTTCGAAAGACGGTGTGCATTTGCATATTTCTTTAAGCGGTGATGACGGACATACGATTGGCGGACATCTGATGAGTGGGACACTTATCAATACGACGGCGGAAATTATTCTTCATGAATTGGATGAATTTGAATTTTCACGTGAATTTGATGAGAAAACCGGCTATGATGAAATTGTCATGAAGGCAAAACACTAGCATTTTAAAAGGTATATGATATACTAGAATCATCAAAAGGAGGATGTACAATGAGAATTGTAAACAAGGAAGAATTTGAATCAATCAAAAATAATGGCATTGTATTTGTCGATTTCTACGCTGACTGGTGCGGACCATGCAAGATGGTAGCTCCGGTGCTTGAAGAGCTTTCGATGGAGTATGAGGGACAGATCAATTTTGTCAAGGTCAACGTCGATCAGGAAGGTGAACTTGCTGGTGAATACGGGGTTATGTCGATTCCAAACCTGGTTTTGATGAAAGATGGCAAGATTGTAAAACAGGCTGTCGGATATCAGCCAAAACCTGCTATCAAAGCAATGATTGATGCGGTTCTGTAAATAAAGGCTTTGCGATAAGCCTTTTTTCTTTTGATGATTGATGATAGTTGTGGTATGATGAAAACGGTGATGTTATGTTGATAAGTGCAAGTGAAATAAGTAAGTATCATAATGAGAAATGTATCTTGGATAAGGTTTCCTTTTCAATCGAAGAAAATGATAAGATAGCACTGATTGGTGTGAATGGTGTCGGTAAGAGCACCTTTTTAAAGATCTTAGCGGGTAAGGAAAATTATGAAGGAAAGATGATCTGTAAGAGTGATCTTCAAATTTCATATCTTGCACAAGAGGATGATTTTGACGATCATCATACGATTTTTCAGGTCGTACATGAGAGAGCACCAAAATGTGAGGATTTTGAAATTCGTTCTGTCCTTACAAAATTAAAAATAGAGGATATGGATAAGAAGATTGGTACTTGCTCAGGAGGACAGCGTAAGAGAATTGCTTTGGGAGTGGCTCTTTTAAAGCCTTGTGATCTTTTGCTGCTGGATGAACCGACCAATCATTTGGATAATGAGATGATCGAATGGCTGGAAAAATATCTGATCAAGATGAACCGTACCTTAGTGATGGTTACCCATGATCGTTATTTCTTAGAAAGGATCGTTCATAAGATCATTGAGATCGATCGTTCTAAAATTTATGAATATCAGGCGAATTATTCTGCCTTTCTTGAATTGAAGCAGCAAAGGGAAGAAGCAGCGCTTGCCAATGAGCGCAAACGAAATGCTTTTTTGCGAGTGGAGCTGGAGTGGATCCGTTCCAATGCACAGGCACGAAGCACGAAGAGCAAGGAGCGTATTGCTCGCTTTGAAAAGCTATCAGGCATTGAAAAAATTAAACAGACGGGCAAAGTTGAACTGATCCACACTTCTTCTCGCCTTGGCAAAAAAACGATCGAGATCGATCATTTAGGCATGAGCATCAACAATACGACGCTTTTTTCTGATTTTTCCTATCATTTAAAGCGCAATGATCGCATAGGGATCATCGGTGATAACGGCTGCGGGAAAAGCACGCTTTTAAATCTGATTGCAGGTGATCTGACACCGACGAGCGGGAATATTGAAATAGGAGAAACGGTAAGGATCGGGTATTTTAAACAGGGAAGCGATGATCTGGATGATGCTAAGATTGTCAGAGATGTGATCATGGAGGTCAGTGATGATCTTGTGACGGATGAAGGACGGTTAAGTGCTAAAGCGATGCTGGAAAGATTTTTATTCGATTCTCATTTACAGTATTCACGCGTCGGTTATCTCAGTGGCGGAGAGAAAAGAAGATTGTATCTTTTAAAAGTGCTGATGTCTGCTCCAAATGTATTGCTGCTGGATGAGCCGACCAATGATCTGGATATCCAGACATTAAATGTCTTGGAAGATTATCTGGATCATTTTAATGGTGCTGTTATGGTAGTATCCCATGATCGTTATTTTCTGGACCGCTGCTGTGATTACATTTTTGCTTTTGAAGATAAAACGATCCGCTCTTATATCGGTACCTATTCTGATTATTATAGCCGGCATTCAAAAAATGAGAAAGTCGTAAAAGAAAAGAAATCGTATAGTGAGATCAAAAAGCAGCAGCGAATGAATCAGCCATACCTTTCAAGTAAGGATAAAAAAGAGCTGGAAGGAATGGAGGAAGCTTTGAAGCAGCTTGAGAAAATGCTTCAGGATATTGATGAAGCAATGAATGAAACACAGGATTTTGTAAGGATCGGTGAGCTTTCTAAAAAAAGAAGTGAGATAGAAGCAGAAATTGAGAAGAAAAATGAGCGCTGGCTTGAGCTGTTGGAAATTGAAGAAGCGATTGCTTTGAATAAGTAAGTTTTTTTAGGACGGTATTGCCGTCTTTTTTTTTGTCAGAATGAAACAGGATGAAAAAAGTTTAAAATATTAAACAAAAAATTTAAAATAGTGTTGCATTTATTTGAAAATTCTGTATAATAACATTGGTTTGATTAAGAAAACAAATTGTTTAGTATCACTAAACAAGAAGGGAGGGGCTATGGATATTGGTCAGAAAATTAAACGATTAAGGACGAAAAACGGATTGACATTGGAGGAGCTGGCTAGCCGCAGCGAGCTTACCAAAGGGTTTTTGAGCCAAGTGGAAAGAAATCTGACATCCCCCTCTATCGCAACCTTGAACGATATACTGGAGGCTTTAGGTACGACGCTGGCGGCATTCTTCAAAGAGGAACAGGAAGAAAAAAGCGTATTTACCAAGGAGGATTATTTTGTTGATGAGCGTGACGGCTGTATCATTAACTGGATCGTGCCCAATGCTCAGAAAAATGAAATGGAGCCGATTCTTCTTGAACTTGAAACAGGAGGCGAAAGCCAACGGCTTGATCCGCATGATGGGGAAGAATTCGGGTTTGTTCTCAGCGGACGTGTCATCCTAGTAGATGGGGATAAAGAAATTACTGTGCGTAAGGGAGAAACCTTCTATATCAAGGGCTTGAATCCCCATTATCTCAAAAATGTGAGCAGTGCACCTGCCAAAGTGCTGTGGATTACGACGCCACCGCTATTTTAGGAGGAATAGAATATGAAACCTTTAATTCAATTTAAAAACATTGTCAAAGAATTTGACGGTCAGATCGTTCTCAAGGGAATCAATCTGGATATTTATGAAAATGAATTTGTAACGCTTTTAGGACCCAGCGGATGTGGGAAAACAACACTTTTAAGAATTTTAGGAGGTTTTTTGGATCAGACGCAGGGTGAGGTTTATTTTGACGGACAGGAAATTACCAATGTACCTGCTTATCGTCGTGAAGTGAATACGGTCTTTCAGAAATATGCTTTATTTCCGCATATGGATGTATTTGACAATGTTGCTTTCGGTCTGAAGATCAAAAAGATTTCGAAGGATATCATCGAGCAGAAGGTCAATCGAATGCTGAAGCTGGTGAATCTGGAAGAATATGCACATCGTGACGTTAAAGAGATGAGCGGCGGCCAGCAGCAGCGAGTAGCGATCGCACGTGCACTAGTCAATGAACCGAAGGTTTTGCTTTTGGATGAACCTTTAGGAGCATTGGATTTAAAATTAAGAAAAGAGATGCAGAAAGAGCTGAAACGCATTCAGCAGGAAGTCGGCATCACCTTCATTTTTGTTACGCATGATCAGGAAGAAGCCTTGACCATGTCAGATAAGATCGTGGTCATGAAGGAGGGTGAGATCCAGCAGGTGGGAACACCAACGGATATCTACAATGAACCTATCAATGAATATGTAGCTAACTTTATCGGGGAAAGTAATATTATCGAAGGGGTCATGTTGAAAGATTATCAGGTCATGTTTGAGGATAAGAAGTTTGAATGTGTCGATTTTGGATTTAAGGAAAATGAAAAAGTCGATGTGGTCATACGACCGGAAGATTTGGATATCGTGCCAAAATCTAAAGGTAAATTGAAGGGAATTGTCAAATCTGTATTGTTTAAAGGCGTTCACTATGAGATCGTTGTTGAAACGCGTCCGGGAACGAGCATTACGGTAACGATGGATGTGAAAGATGACAAGCCGGTAGTCAATGAGAGTGCCAAAGAGCTCATGAGCGCTAATAATTTCAACCTTGATATCGAAGATGTCAAGGAACTGACCGATGCGGAGATCATAGCCCGTGCTGATGCACAGGCATGGAGCAGTGAAACTGATGAACTGATTTCGATCGTCAAGGTTTCCCATGATATCCAGCCGCACAAGGGAACATATCCGGTGACCTTTACGACAGCTGCCGGAACGAGCTGCACGGTCAATATGATCGTCAAGGATCAGAACCGTGTGGAATCAAAAGAATATGCAGAGGAAATCTTTGCTGAAGATTTCTTTAAGAAAGTGGATGAGATTCAAGATTCAGTTGCGTTAGAAACTGATTTAAAGATCTGGGCAAATGCTCAGGCGTGGGATTTAGATGAAGATATACCGGTTGAAATTACGACGGTTGACTATGATTTTGACCCTGAAAATATTACACCGGGCCAGTATCAGGTAACCTTTAAGACAACGGGGTATGAATATAAGGTTCATACAACGGATTATGCGGAAGTTGATACGATGGTGGGCTTATCTTTTAATCCGGAAGATATTCACATCATGAGTAAGGAAACATTCTCATGAAAAAGTTTGCGAGAATGGCCTATCCATACGCAATCTGGGCAATCATCATGATCGTTTTGCCAATGCTGATGATCTTGTTTTATGCTTTCAGCACACAAGGCAATGATGTCGTTCAGGTGCGTTTGACGCTGGATAATTTCATCTATTTTCTAACAGAGCCGGTACTTTTGAAGGTATTGGCAACTTCGTTTAAGATTGCTTTGATCACAACGGTGATCTGTGTTTTGATCGGCTATCCGGCAGCTTATTTCATGGCGAAGCTGGGTAATAAGTATCAGAATTTAATGATGCTGCTGATTACTCTTCCGACATGGATCAATATGCTGGTTCGAACCTATGCGTGGTTGGGAATGCTTCAAAGCGGAGGCTTGTTTGATACGGTTTTAGGATATTTGGGTATTGGACCTAAACAGCTGATTGGTACGGAAGGTGCTGTAATCTTTGTCATGGTCTATAACTTTCTGCCTTTTATGATCCTGCAGATCTATTCACAGCTGATCAAGATGGATACAAGCTATCTGGAGGCGGCTGCCGATCTGGGAGCCGATCGGGTCCAATCTTTCTGGCGAGTGACTTTTCCGCTTTCGCTTCCGGGAGTGATCAGTGGTATTACTTTGGTATTCCTGCCGGCTGCTTCTACGTTTCAGATCTCACAGTTGATCGGACAGGGAAGCGTGCAGCTGATCGGTAATGTGATTGAAAACTACTTCCTGACAACAGGTGACTGGAATAAAGGAAGTGCCATTTCACTGATCATGGCGGTTATCATTATCATCAGTATGTATCTGACAAAGAAGGCCGATAAGGAATCGGCAGGAAAAAGGAGGGCAGTATGAAAAAAATATTTTCAAAATTCTATTTAGCTCTCATTCTGATATTCTTCTATCTGCCTATTTTATATACGATTATTTTTTCTTTCAATGATTCCCGTTCTCTGACCGTATTCAAGGGTTTCTCATTGCAATGGTATGAGCGGATGTTCAATGATCGCAATATGATGCAGGCGATCTGGTACACCTTTGTCATTGCTATTCTGGCAACGATCATTTCAACGATCGTAGGAACGATTGCTTCGATTGGTCTTTCTAAATCAAGAAAGGCATTGCAGCTGGCAATCGAACAGGTCAATAATCTTTCGGTCATGAATCCGGAAATCGTGACGGCCATCGGTCTGTTAATGCTGTTTTCAAGCTTTAGGGTCATTGAAAAGGGATTTCTTACGCTTTTGCTGGCACATATCGCATTCTGTATCCCCTATGTCATGCTTTCGGTATCGCCTAAGCTGAGATCTCTTGATCCCAATCTTGCGGAAGCGGCCCTTGATCTGGGGGCGACTCCTTGGCAGGCGCTTACAAAGGTTATCGTGCCGCAAATACTTCCGGGTATCGTATCAGGCGCATTGATTGCTTTTACGATGTCCATTGATGATTTTGTGATCAGTTATTTTGTCACCGGAAACGGTGTCAGCAATATTTCGATTCTTGTCTATTCGATGTCGAAAAGAATCAATCCATCGATCAATGCTGTCAGTACGCTGGTAATCATCATCATTACGGTTGTTCTGATACTCGTCAATATTGTTCCAATGCTAAGAAAGAAAAAGGAGGTTGCATGAACATGAAAAAGTTATTTACTGTAATTGGTGCGCTGTCACTACTCGTGTTGAGCGGCTGCTCAAACACTCCTTCAAATTCTGATAGTGAATATCAGGGGCAGACGTTGAAGGTATTTAACTGGGGAGAATATATCGAACCAAGCGTTATTTCAGATTTTGAGGATCAATTTGGGGTAACGGTCGTCTATGAAACATTCTTATCCAATGAAGCAATGTACACGAAGGTTCAGACAGGGGAAACATATGATGTCATTGTTCCAAGTGATTACATGATCGAAAGAATGATTCAGGAGGATATGCTTCAGGAATTAGATCTGACAAAGATCCCGAATATCGAAAATCTTGCCGAGGGTGTAAAAAATCTGCCATATGATCCTGATAATACGTATTCTGTTCCTTATTTCTGGGGAAGCGTAGGTATCGTTTATAATAAAAATAATGTAGACATCAATGATCTGGAAAATGAAGGCTGGGCTATTTTCCAAGATACAGATTATGCCGGCAGGATCTATATGTATGATTCTGAGCGTGATTCCTTCATGATTGCTTTCAAATCTTTAGGATATTCAATGAATACGAGTGATGAAAATGAAATTCAGGATGCTTACGACTGGCTGGTTCAGATCAATGATACGATGTCACCTGCTTATGTAACGGACGAAGTTATCGATGCAATGTCATCCGGTCAGAAGGATCTGGCAGTAGTTTATTCAGGTGATGCAGTAACGATCCTTATGGAAAATGAAGAAATGGCTTACTATTGTCCAACAGAGGGAACAAATCTTTGGAGCGATGCGATGGTAATTCCTAAGAATGCTCAAAATCCTGATCTGGCTCATGAATTTATTAACTTTATCCTGAGTTATGACGCTTCCTATGCAAATTCTGAATATGCAGGCTATGCATCAAGCAATGCTGAAGTGCTGGAGGAATTAAGCAAAGGAGAATTTGCAGGAAATGATGCTTATATTCCAAGAAGCAATTATGATAAAGATGAGGTCTTTGTTTACAACAAGGAATTGACTGCTAAGCTGTCAGAGCTTTGGGTAAAAGTAAAAGCTCACTAATATTAAAAGAAGATGATCGCGTCATCTTCTTTTTTTTAGGTATTGAGGCATGTTTTGGATTTTGCTGATCTGTTTATATGATGCAGAGCCATATTTTTCGAGCAGTTCAATGATTAATGTATCAATCATGATTCCATCAAAGGAACCGGTTTGAGGGATATCCCTGATCGAATCTGATTGCAGGACACATGGAAGTGTACTGTTTTGATGGACCATAGTGGCTATTTTTTCAGCATCAATCGTAGAAGGCGTATATACAAAGCCATCAGCATCTTTTATAATGGCTTGAATGCGTGAAGCGGGGGCATTGACGATCATTGATATGAGATCAATGCCATATTTTCGGCATAGCGGCTGAAATTCTTCTTTTTCTTCATAAGGTATGTCAGAAAGAATGAGACCATTTATATCAATTTCTTTACAGGCAGCCAGAAAGCTTTCAATACCGTAATTAAAAACGATATTTGCATAGGTCTTGAAAATAAGAGGAATTTTGATTTCAACACGCAGCTTTCGCACAAATTCAATGATCTGATCAACACTAAGCTTATTTTTTAAAGCACGAAGATATGACTGTTGGATCATGTATCCTTCTGCCGTAGGATCGGCAAAGGGAATGCCTAATATGATGATATCAGCACCATGGGATATGACTGCTTCGATCATTTTCCTTGTTGTTTCCAAATCGGGGTCACCACAGGTAATAAAAACGATCATAGCTTTTTTATCATTGAAAACTTCACCGAGCTTATTCATAAATCATCTCTCCTTTATAACGGGCAATTGCGGCACAATCTTTATCACCTCTGCCGGATATCGTGACAACGACAATCTTGTCCTTAGACATCTTAGGAACGATTTTTAAGGCATAAGCTACGGCATGAGCAGATTCGATAGCGGGGATGATACCTTCTGTTTTTGCCAGATATTCAAAGGCATTGACAGCTTCATCATCTGTAATGGCAACATATTCACTACGATGGATATCATGGAGATAAGCATGTTCAGGTCCGACTCCCGGATAATCAAGTCCCGCAGAAATGGAATAGACAGGAGCGATCTGACCGTATTGATCCTGACAAAAATAGGATTTCATCCCATGGAAGATACCTAGTTTTCCACAAGAAAGAGTTGCGGCCGTTTCAAAGGTATCAATACCTCTGCCTGCAGCCTCACAGCCAATGAGCCGTACATTTTTATCATTGATAAAATGATAGAAGCTGCCTATCGCATTGGAACCGCCGCCTACACAGGCAACAACGGCATCGGGAAGCCTTCCTTCTTTTTCAAGCAGCTGTTTTTTGATCTCTTTGGAAATCACCGCCTGAAAATCACGTACGATCGTCGGGAAAGGATGAGGACCCATCACGGAGCCAAGACAATAGTGAGCTGTTTCAAGATGAGCACTCCATTCACGCATGGCTGCTGAAACGGCATCCTTCAGAGTGGCCGTACCGCTTGTTACTGGTACTACTTGGGCACCTAAAAGCTTCATGCGATAGACATTAAGTGCCTGTCGCTTCGTATCTTCTTCACCCATAAAAACAATGCATCTCATTCCCATCAAGGCCGCAGCAGTTGCAGTCGCAACACCATGCTG
Source organism: Traorella sp. mt218 (assembly GCF_055420025.1). Classification (NCBI taxonomy): domain Bacteria; kingdom Bacillati; phylum Bacillota; class Erysipelotrichia; order Erysipelotrichales; family Erysipelotrichaceae; genus Traorella; species Traorella sp. mt218. The sequence continues at coordinate 29,641 of NZ_JBVAYM010000005.1, read as the reverse complement.
ACCGGCACCTGTTTCGGCAATCAGACAGCTTTTACCCATCTTTTTAGCTAATAAAGCCTGACCAAGTACATTGTTTATCTTATGAGCTCCGGTATGATTTAGATCTTCTCGTTTAAGATAAACCTTGGCACCATTTAAATCTTGGGTCATTTTTTTCGCAAAATACAGCCTTGAAGGTCTTCCTGCATATTCATTCAATAATTCATTTAGTTCTTGGGTGAAAGCAGGATCATTTTTAAAATGATCATAAGCTTTTTCAAGCTCAATGAGGGCATTCATCAATGTTTCAGGAACATACTGTCCGCCATGAATGCCGAAACGTCCATTTACATTTGTCATCTTCTACATCCTTTCTAAGACATTTGTCTTTTTATACGACTTATGTCAAAGAAATATAAAAAGTCCCTGACAGAAATCGTAATCTGTCAAGGACGAATAATTACTATCCGCGGTGCCACCTTGAATTCATAGGAAAACCTATGCGCTTAGCAGGATACCATCATATCCCCGGCAACTGACGCATGCCAACGCGTTGCAGAATACTCTGTGTAAAAACACATTTGACTGCACCCTCCGCGGTCCATTTGACAACTTGTTTCTAACCTGATTCGCAGCATCGCAGGCTCTCTGTATAGGCATCATTGCCGTTATCTCCGCTTCAACGGTTTATATATCTAATTTAGGCGTATTGTACCACTATAATAAATATTAATCAAGAGAATGTATAAAAGATTTTTTTTGAACCCTTTCATTATCATGATCTGCTTTTATATAGATCCATTTCAGCCTTGTACCGAATATCATCAAATTTCATGCTTATGCTTTTGAGTATATAAAAGGTTTCAATGTATTTTATTGAATTATCATAATCTGATCATGCAAACTGAATACCTTCATAATCCTTTCATAGAGAAGATAAGGGAATAAGGTTATTGAATCATTTCACAGGATGAAAGATGCCAGCATAAAGTTTTGATCCGTCCTTATCGTCTTTTATGACCTGTGAATCTGTCGTATAAATCTATGTATTCTTTATTGACTGTATAAAATTTCATAATATTTCTCCTCGTAATAAAAAAACACAAATCAATATGAATCTGTGTTCTTTGCAGTTAAGCCGCTCCATATACCGTTATAGTCACTAAGTATGTATAGACAGTATCACTTTTGCTGCTCAGCAGGTTATCGTGATACTATCTAATGTCATTATATCAAATTATTTATTCTATGAGATTATTCAAATAAAGCAATATTTTTTCTTTGTCATTTTGATCTATTTGGGGGTTGCTGGAATGCTCTGAAGTAAAGGAATCTGTATATAGATAAATTTTATAAAATTGATTCTCGTAAGAGAAGTGAATACGATAATATGGCTTATAAGTTTCTTTTGGACTATCAGGGATTTTATACTGATATACTTGTAATTGCATTCCGTTTTCTTTCCATTCTTCTTTTGTCATAGGTTCTTCTTCTTTTTTGAGCATAATAAGCTCTTTAAGAATATTTCTTTTGGAGAAAATATCATCTGATGAAATATATATATAAGCTCCGAATTGATCATCATCAATATATACCGCTGTATCAAGACAAGATATGATATCCGAAGAAGAATTGGTAAGTGAATCATGTTTTTCTATAGTACATCTTCCATTGTCAAAATGCAAAGGATACTTTATAATTACGTTTTTCGTATCGACATTTGTGCTTACGACATTCGTATAATCAAAGAATATCCAAGTCAGAAAGCATAACAGCATTACGGAAAGAATAGCTGTTTTTCTTTTAGGAAAACTCTTCATAAAGGTTGCGATGATCACAGCAAGCGTCATAAACAAGCTATAATAGAAATAAAATGGATTTAAATATCGGTTTTGATAGCCATCCCAAAAAGAAGCTAAAATCATAAGAATACTCAGTATCGGTAAGATCCATCCAAGTTTTTTCCTGTTTCTTGCACAAAGCCTTATTTGAAAAACAGCAAATACAATAACCGGTAGCATTGCCAGGCATACAACCGTAAAGACTATCAGTAAGCGCAGAAAATAATTATCTATTCCAAGTATATCAAACATATTATTCTCCCCTTTTCAATCAGATTAGCCATTCATATATACATAACCACATGCGGGTATTAAAGCTGTTTTATCACCGTTTGTACTTTCAGAATAAGAGATACTTTTTGATATCTAAACAATATTCTGCGATGATGTCATGCTCCTTTAAAGCTATTGTGTACCCTTCATCAAATTTTAAAATTCAGATTATAATAGATAAAAAATATAGATACTTTCTTTGCTCAGCAGGACATAGTGATACTACAAATTATTCTGAATCTTTTCATTAATGCAGTCTTATCTTTTATTCTGTATTTGGTAAAATCCCCAGCTGATAAGATGTATCACCCAGTATATCGGCAACATTTGATAAGATGTATAACTTAAAATTGTTTGATAATCGCCAGATAACTTAAATATTGCATTGAGCACTATATAGCTAAAAAGAATCATATTTAGGACATTTATACCTATAAGAATGATTTTATATTTCTTTTTATAATATCTATATAAGCTGAAAATAAGAATAAGGGAAAGAAGCAAAAATACCAATTCTATAGCAATTAATTGATTTTTATAAGAATATGCATTTTCTATGTCTAAAAAGATTCTAGTAATTAGTGGGTTTAATCTAGTAGACGGAATCATACTTATACCATAAATAAAAGTTATACGATATTTTTTTAAAAAGTTTTTAATGTTCATATAATTACCTATATATATTATAAAGAGCTCATTTAATAGCAATTCATTATATATATATTTCCTCCTTTTTTTATGCGATAAACTGTGACTTGTTATGATATTTATCATATATATTTTTTAATTTATAATAAGAGAAAGGCGATACCTTTCTCTTATTCCTGATTAAGATAAAAGATTAACAACAGATCTAAATACAGAACCATTTCTTGCATAGAACTTATTATCTGTCCATTCAACGATACTCTTGCAGGAACCCGTTATCGTTACTTTTCCTTTCTTTCCAAAAAGACACATGTCAGTTATTTGCCCTGCAAATATTGTTTCAATAGCTTGTTGATAAAGTTGCAGCTATGACAAAATCTGGCTAACGGCCGAAGAAATGTATTCCAGAATTGCTGATACGAATCGACCTGCTACATATTAAAATGCTTGTCATCAAAATTTTGAATGTCGTTATGTCACCATTGTTTTAAATAAAATACTCTTTGCATCATATTTGATCCGCCTGAATATTTATATGTGCTTAAAACAATCGCTCCATCAGATTATGTATTAGTTTAAAATATCCACTGGTCTTTCCTCTGCTAGACGATCTTTCTTTATATTATACTATTATTAAATATTTATTTTCAGTTTCCTCGTAATGGTAGTCGTCCTATACAGGAAACGAATATCATCAAATTTAACACCTCTTTCATAAGATCCACCTCTTTCATGATTATACATTGTCTTCACTTATATAATATCTAAAATATGGCTAAAATAAAGTCTTTTAATGATATTATTTATATGATAAAATCGAATTATAAGGCGATATTTTGATTCTTTTGTATTTACTGCAAAGTGTAATTTTATTATTTATCAGTGATATTTTTTAGAAAAAGAGTGACTTAGTTCATTCTTTTTATTATGTACTTCATTTTTATGGCTGATATTTTTCTATAAATTTATCATAAACCTGTCTTCCTGCTTTATCATTATCTGAAGCTATGATTTACAGTATTGATATAGTCGTGGATCTATGGTCTTGTAAGATAATTGACTCTGAATGTTTCGCTGATACAGTTATATGAATCACTGCCTAAAATATTAAAATCAATTGGCTTGTTTAATTCTTTTTCCATTGAGTAATAACTAATAGCAACAATATAGGATTCTGTTAAAACAAGCTCTAAAATATTTCATCGTTTATCACTTGCCAACACTTATTTTCTTCTGCCAAATTATCTGATTTTATAAAATTCATATGCAGTGCTATAATGAACAGCTAAATGCAAAATAATATTATTTCCTTTTACTTCAAAATAAGGACCCTCATTCAATTTAGAAGTAAGATAATAGTATTTATCTTTCTGCTGATAAATATAACCTGACTGTGGAACTATATCTCCAATATATGAATAAGACAATTCTCCAGAAAATGAATATCTTCCATTATTCATTGTCAGCGTAATTTGAGTATCACCGTATTTCTTTTGATATACTCCATTTATTTCCCTATAATTCATACTGCAAAGTACTAGTAATACAACCAGCACTAGTCCCAACGCTATTACTAGCTTTTTTTTCATGTTCATTCCTCCCTGATATATCTCAAAATAAAGTAATAATTATTCTAATATGTTTCTTTATGTAACAATGCTTCTTCATTACTATCTTTTTCTTAAATAAATTTCAAGTACAATATTTTCTAATTTATTTTCCTATTTATTTTGAAATGAGCCTCTAAGTAAAGACAGACCTTCATTTTTATTTTGATAACTACCAAACAATCAAGTTTATACTTTTTTATTCACTTATATAATACCCAAAATATAGCTAAAATAAAATCTTTTATTGTTATTATTTATATGATAAAATCAAATTATAAGGCGATATTTTGATTCTTTTGTATTTACTGCAAATATAATTTTATTATTTATAGTGATATTATTTCTTAGAAAAAGAGTGACTTAGGTCATCCTTTTTATTATGTACTTTATTTTTATAATTTATGAGATCCTGATTCCTGTCTTCTGAATGAAAAACCGGAGCATTCCTGTATAAAAATCCAAAATATTGACATTTTCTTTTAGATTTTTAACATACGCTCCATCAAGGCAAAGTTTCAATCAAATTCAGTTGATAAGCTAAATATCCTCTTGCGAACATGAACTATCAAACAGTTTAAAATAAGTCAGAAAATATATAAAAATAGCTAATTCGTTTTACGAATTAGCATATATTTCAAAAATGGTGGGCCCGGCCGGAATCGAACCGGCACGGATTATTCATCCGAGGGATTTTAAGTCCCTTGCGTCTACCAGTTTCACCACGAGCCCATAAATGGAGGTTCCTGCCAGATTTGAACTGGCGATCACAGAGTTGCAGTCTATTGCCTTACCACTTGGCTAAGGAACCGTATTGCTTTGTGCCTGTTTATTATATAAAAAAATAGACAAAAATGCAACACCCATTTTCATTTTATTAAATCTTTCTTTATCATAGAATCAAAAGCAGGAAGGATCATGTCGAAAAATATGATAGAATAGAGTCGGAGATGATAAAATGAAACCTGAAATTATTATCATAGGAGCAGCAATTTTAGATGTGCTTGCATACCCGACAGATGAACATGTTTTTCAAGAAGGATCTTATCCATGTGAAGATATCGAATTATCTTATGGCGGAGATGCCTTGAATGAGGCGCTTGTTCTCTCGGCTTTCCATAAAAGAGTAGAATTGATGACGATTCTTGGAAAAGATCAGGCAGGGGAATTTATTGTAAAGAAATGCCGGCAGCAGCAAATCCTCTTGAATGAAAAAACGATGCGTGATGACCTGAAAACAGGGATCAATACCGTATTGATCAAAAAAGACGGATCACGACATTTTCTGACAAATGCCAATGGTTCTTTAAGAAAGCTGACCTTAGAGGATATTCCATTGCCTTTTGTCACATCGGCGAAAATAGTTTGTTTTGCCAGTATCTTTGTTTTCCCTCAGATCAGGGATCATGAGCTGATGGTCTTATTTAAGACGGCTAAAAAGCAGGGGATGATCGTTGCAGCCGACATGACAAAATGTAAGCATCAGGAAACGCTTGATGATCTTAAACTGTCACTGCCATATGTGGATTATCTTTTTTGCAATGATGCCGAGGCACAGCTTGTGACACGGGCTGACAGCGTTGAAGCATCGGCAGAACAGCTTTATCATGCAGGAGCAAAAAATGTCATCATTAAGGTAGGTGCCAAGGGCTGTTATGTTCACAATGATACGCTTCATTGCTGGGTATCGCCTAAAAAAGAAGTTGTATGTGTCGATACGACAGGAGCCGGTGACAGCTTTGTGGCAGGCTTTTTAAAAGCGCTTTTGGAGAAGCAATCGCTCATGGACTGTCTTGATTTCGGTAATGAATGCGGTGGTAAGGCAACCACGCAGATAGGGGCAACGCGCTGGCTTGAAAATATTCAATGAAATAATGATAGAATTGTTCATCACAGCTCTTAATTTGTGATAAAATGATAGCATGAGCAAGAAATGTATTTTAATTGGTGCAGGAGAAATGAAGGAAGAAAACATTTCTCTTCAAAAAAATGATTTTGTCATTGCTGTTGACGGAGGATATCAGTATTGTTTGAAGCTGCATATCCGTCCACAGCTGGTCGTTGGTGATTTTGATTCATATCCTCATTCAATCAGTCATGTCGAGGTTTTACGCAGCCAACCGGAAAAAGATGATACGGATATGATGCTGGCCATTCAGGCAGGACTTGAAAGAGGGTATGATGAATTTGTGATGTATGGTGCTATGGGCGGACGCTTGGAGCATACCATAGGGAATATTCAGTGCTTGAATTATTTATGTCAGAAAAAGGCCCATGGGGTGTTGGTTTCTCAAAACAGCCGTGTAGAAGTGCTTTGTGAAGGAAGCAGATGTTTTGATGCTTCCATGCGGGGTTATATCAGTGTTTTTTCATTGGTGGAGGAATCATTGATTTCTATTGAGAATCTGAAATATCCATTGGATCATAAAGGCTTAAGCAATGCGACGACACTGGGTGTCGATAATGAGTTTATAGGAAAAGAAAGTAAGATCACGCTTCATAAAGGATGTATCTGCATAGTCGTAACGGAGGGATAGGAATGGTTGAAAAAAGGCTTTACTTGTTTAAGGACGGAGAATTGTATTTTAATGATTTCGTACTGGTGATCGATGGTGATGATTTTAAGAAAAAATCGCTTCATTATGTACATCTGGGAGAAAAGACAACGACCATAGGTGTCGAAACATTTGAAGGAAATTATTTGACGCAGATTCATTTTCATAAAAAAATCAAATGGATCGAAAGCAGAGCTTTCGCAAATAATCGAATCGAAAAGATCGTTTTTTCAAGATTGGAGGTTCCGGTCATTGCGAAAGATGCATTTGTAGGGAATCCCGTTTCTTTGGTCATCGTTCCTTATGAAACCTACGATGATTATAAAAAAGTGCTGAGTCAGGTTGACTTTGATCAGCCGGTGGATGTCCGTTCAAATATCGAGATGAAATTCATAAGGCTGAATGAACAGAAAGTTGAAGATACGGTCATCGTAATCAAGGCATTTCCGATTTACGGAACTTATACGTGGCGTATCGAGAAGGAAGAAATTGCTGATCTTGAGCTGCAGATGCGCAAGGATGAGAATCGCTATGATTTCGGAGAGATCGAATTGAGTGGTAACAGATATAATATTTATAAAGATGGTCATGACCATATCTTTATCTATCGTAAAAACGACCAGGGATATCAGGATGTGACATTTGAAGATTTTAAGATAATATATAATGACGCCAGAAAGGCGCTTCTATGATCTGTCCTAAGTGCGGTGCTAAGCTGGTATGCTGTGAGAAAACTTTCAGGTGTGAAAACAATCATACCTATGACAGGGCCAGACAAGGCTATGTAAACCTGATGCTTGGCGGAAATCATGGGGATTCAAAAGAAATGGTAGCCGCACGTCATCGCTTTTTGAATGCCGATTATTATCACCTCTTAAAAGAAAGATTAGAAGAAATTGTGACTCGGTTACAGGTAAGGGTATTGCTGGATCTGGGCTGTGGGGAAGGCTATTATACTTCCGGCATGAGCCGACATGTGGCTGAATGCTATGGCGTGGATCTAAGTAAAGATGCTTTAAAGATAGCTTCACGGATGGATAAGCATACCCAGTATGTCGTTGCCAGCATTTTTCGTTTGCCTTTTGAGGATGAAAGTATTGATGGCATAACGAATATCTTTGCACCTGCACCTGTTGATGAGTGTGCGCGTGTTTTGAAAAATCGAGGGATTTATATACGGGTGGCTCCGCATCGGCGTCATCTTTATGGTTTGAAAAAGAAATTATATGATCAGGTTTATGAAAATGAGATGGAATTGATCAAGGATGAACGCTTTGAACTGATCGGGCGTGTGAAGGTCGAGGATGTCATTCATATCGATGATCATGATGATATTGAGGCTTTGTTTATGATGACGCCTTATTATTGGAAAAGCAGTAAAGAGGCTGCACATAAGGTAGCTGAGATGGAACATTTGGATACGGAGATTGAATTTGATATTCAGATTTATCGAAAAAAAGAGGAAACTGTAACGAAAAAGAACATTTATTTGAAACATGGTTCTTTCACGATTCGCAGTGCTTTTCAAGATGATGCCAGTCAGCTGGTAGAATGGTGGAATGATGGCCGTGTAATGGCTCATGCAGGTTTTCCGAAAGGCTTACATATTGATGAGGCTAAGGTAAAACAACAGTTATGTTCAGATACAAATCATAAAAGACTGATCATTGAAAAAGATTCTCGTGCTATCGGAGAGATGGGGCTTCATTATGTTGATGATAAAACAGCTGAAATTGGTATTAAGATTTGTGATTTAAAAATGCAGGATCAAGGATATGGTAAACAAGTCTTAAGCCTTCTGATCCAATACCTTTTTGAAGAAGAAAAAATGGTAAAAATTATTTTAGATACTGATTTAGAAAATGAGCGTGCACAGCATGTCTATGAACAGCTAGGTTTTAAAAAGGTAAGAGTGAATATTGATTCCTGGGTGAATCAGTTAGGTGAAAAACGTAGCAGTGTGGATTATGAGATGAAGCGCGAGCATTTCAAAAGCTATCTTTAAGAATGGTATAGTCTTTTGTGAAAATTATGGTATAATGGTGAGGCAAAACGAGGTGGAGTATGGCATTTGAATCATTGACAAATAAATTAAATAAGGCTTTTAAAAACTTATCGGGTCAAGGTAAGCTGACAGAAAAAAATATGAATGAGATGCTGAAGGAAGTGCGCATGTCACTTCTGGAAGCAGATGTAAACTATCAGGTCGTGAAGGATTTTATTGCCAATGTCAAAGAAAAGGCAATGGGTACAGAAGTCATGGATTCATTGAATCCAAGTCAGATGGTTGTTAAGATCGTTCATGATGAGATCGTTGCTTTGTTGGGTGACGGTGATAATGAGTTGAATCTGACTTCTTTTTCAACGATCATGCTGGTCGGTCTTCAGGGTACCGGTAAAACGACGGCTGCCGCAAAGATTGCCAATGTTTTGAAAAAGAAAAAGGGCAGAAAACCATTACTGGTTGCCTGTGATATTATTCGTCCGGCAGCCATTGAACAGTTAAAAACGCTTGGAAAAAGCATTGATGTTGAGGTGTACAGCGAAGGTGTCGATGTCGATGTGCTGACGCAGGTAAAGCATGCGCTTGATTATGCGAAGGCCAACAGCTATGATACGCTTATTTTTGATACGGCCGGACGTCTGCACATCAATGAAGAATTGATGCAGGAGTTAAAAGATATCGAAGCTTATCTAAAACCGAATGAGATCTTGCTGACGGTAGATGCGATGAGTGGCCAGGATATCGTCAGTGTGGCTCAAAGCTTTACGGAGCAGCTGCATGTGACCGGCTTGATTGCTACTAAGATGGATGGCGATGCCCGAGGCGGTGGTATCCTTTCGGTCCGCTCACTTACCAAAATACCGGTTAAGTTTGCCAGTCAGGGTGAGAAGATCGATGATCTGGATATTTTCTATCCGGATCGTATGGCAGATCGCATTTTAGGTATGGGTGATATCATGACTCTTGTGGAACAGGCACAGGAGAAGATGGATCTTGAGGAAAGTGAAAGAACGGCCAAGCGCATGATGAGCGGGCGTTTTACACTTGATGATATGCTGGTGCAGCTTCGCCAGGTCAATAAAATGGGTTCGCTTGGCGGCATCTTGAAGATGATTCCCGGTATGAGCCAGATGGCAGGTCAGATCGATGAGGTCAAGGCGAGTCATGACATGAAGAAAACAGAGGCCATCATTCTTTCGATGACACAGGAAGAAAGAGATGATCCAGGCATTCTGAGGGCTTCTCGTAAGAGCCGTATCGCAAAGGGAAGCGGTGTACAGGTCAGTGATGTCAATAAGCTGATCAAGCAGTACGAGCAAAGCAAGCAGGCAATGAAGATGCTGAGTCAGATGCAGAAGGGCGGTATGCCCAATATGGCGAAGATGAATCAGATGATGCGTTCCAGCAGCATGAATCGTCCTAAGCTGAAAACAAAAGGAAGAAGAAGATAGAAGTCCGAAAGGGCTTCTTTTCATTTGCAAGGAAAACGTAAGAAATAAAAAAATAAGAATATGGTAGAATAGGTGCAGGAGGGAAAACATGAACAAAAAAACCAGAAAAAAGTATATTTTACTTGTTGGTGCTATCTTGATGATAAGTGTCTTGATCATGATCCTGTATCATTTCAACATACTGCCTCATCGCTCTTATGACAATGCTTATTTTGGTATTGAAACATTGAAAAGCTCTGTGGATAAGGATCAGGATGGGATCGATGATCAAAGTGATATCCTGATGAATGCACGTAATTATATCAATACTCATCCTAAATATAAAAGTGTCTATTATCAAGGAGGTTATCCGGATGATGGCTATGGGGTATGCAGTGATGTCGTGGCTTTTGCCTTGAAAGATGCCGGTTATGACTTACAGGTACTTGTCGATGAAGATATCGCTGCCCATCCTGAGGATTATGATATTGAGGCGGCAGATGCGAATATAGATTTCCGACGGGTGCGTAACTTACTTGTCTATTTTCAAAATCATGCCCTTTCTTTAACGACAGACATTCATGATATCGAACAGTGGCAGGGTGGTGATATCGTTGTTTTTCATGAACATATCGGTATCGTATCGGATAAAAGAAATAAGCAAGGAATTCCATTTCTGATTCACCATGCCTCACCTTTTCAATTTCGTTATGAAGAAGATGTATTAGGAAGATATGAGATCATTGCTCATTTTAGAATAAGTGAATAGGCATCAATAGGGAGCATATTATTTGATTTGGAAGAGCATGAAAATAGTGATGGATGTCAAGTAAAAAACCTTGACATCTATTCTTCTGTATGGTAGAATCATGTCCGTATAGAAAATATGGAGGAAATAAACACATGGCTGTTAAATTAAGATTAAAAAGAATGGGATCTAAAAAAGCTCCTTTTTACAGAATTGTAGCTGCTGATTCCCGTTTTCCTAGAGATGGAAGAATTATTGAACAAATTGGATATTATGATCCGACTAAAAATCCTGCGGAAGTAAAAGTTGATGCTGAAACTGCTATGAAATGGTTGAAGAATGGTGCACAGCCAAGTGACACGGTTCGTAACATTTTATCTAAGCAGGGTATCATGAAACAGTTCCACGAATCTAAATTGTCAAAATAATGATCGATTACGAAAAGGTTTTATATAACCTGTGCGAACCTATCGTCAGTGATTCGCTGAATCTTTCAGTGAAACAGATGGAGACGTTGGATGAGCATGAAATCTGTCTTTATGTTTACGCAAACAGTGATGACGTGGCACGTTTGATTGGCAAGAAGGGAGCGATGGCTTCCAGTATCCGCCAAATGATGTCAGTAGCAAGCCGCAAGGAAGATAAAAAGATTACGATCAAGTTTGAATCTTATTAGGATGCAGTTGCATCCTATTTTTAGAGGTGAGAGTATGCATCTGAGTATAGGAAAAATAGTGAATACCCATGGAATCAGAGGGGAATTGAAGGTCATACCGAATACGGATTCTTTAGAAGAGAGATTTTCAAAGGGAAATGAAGTATTTGTTCATTATGGTAAAGAAACCATCTGTTTTGAAATAGATTCTTTCCGTATTCATAAGGGCTGTGTTCTGGTGACATTTAAAGATCATCATAACATCAATGATGTTGAGAAGTATAAGGGTCTTGAGCTTTTGATCGAAGTGGATGGCAGTGAGGATGATGATTTTTATTACTATGAGCTTGAGGGCTGTCAGGTATATTATCATGATGAGCTTTTAGGTGAGGTAAGTGAAATATTGGAAACACAGGCACATGAGATCTTACGCATTTCTTGTGAAAATAAGAAGGATATTTTAATTCCGTATGTCGACCGATTTATTTTAAATGTCGATATTGATGAAAAAAGAATCGATGTGGATGTGATCGAGGGCATGCTATGAAAATTACGATCCTGACGCTTTTCCCGGAATTTTTTGATTCTTTTAAATCGACCTCTATCATCAGAAAGGCTCTTGAAAAAGGAGCGGTTGAGCTTGAATGTATTGATTATCGTCAATACACGCTGGATAAGCACAATCATGTTGATGATACACCTTGTGGCGGAGGGGTAGGAATGCTTTTGATGGTCCAGCCGATCGCAGACTGTCTGAAAGCTGTTCGCCAAGAAAATTCACATGTCATTCTGCTGACACCGCAGGGGAAGGTCTTTCATCAGAAGATGGCTCATGACTATGTTCAAAGATATGAGCATCTGATCCTTATCTGCGGTCATTATGAGGGCTTTGATGAGCGTATTCGTGACTATGTGGATGAAGAGGTAAGCATTGGTGATTTTGTGCTTACAGGCGGTGAAATTGGCGCCATGACGATTTCTGATGCGATCATACGCCTGCTGGAGGGTGTGATCACGAAGGAAAGCCATGAGGATGACAGCTTTGAAAACGGTCTTCTTGAGTATCCGCAATATACACGCCCGATCGAATATGATGGAAAAAAGGTTCCGGAGATCCTTTTAAGCGGTCATCACGAAAATATTCGTAAATGGAGATTGAAGGAATCATTGCGCAAGACTTATATAAGACGTCCCGATCTGTTGGAAAAAAGGGCATTTACCAAAGAAGAAAAACAGTTTTTAAATGAAATTATAGAAGAAAATCAAAAAAAATAATTGCATCCTATATTTCATTTATGTTATTATAAATAGGCTTAAACAGGCACGATTATTCCGCTGGTAGCAATACGAATGAATAAGCGTAAAAAAATACATGAGAAAAGGAGAAGAAAGATGAATTTAAATCTAGTAAATGAAGTTACAAAAACACAGTTAAAAAAAGATCTTCCTGAAATCAGAAGCGGAAGCACGGTAAAAGTTCACGTAAAGATCAAAGAAGGCGACAAATCAAGAATTCAGGTATTTGAAGGTGTCGTTATCGCTAAGCAGGGCGGCGGTATCAATGAAAACATCATCGTAAGAAAGATTTCAACTGGTGTCGGTGTAGAAAGAACATTCCCGCTGCATTCGCCAATTGTTGATAAGATCGAGGTAACTCGTGTAGGTAAGGTAAGAAGAAACAAGCTGACTTATCTGCGTGGATTATCCGGAAAAGCAGCTCGTATCAAGGAGATTCGCTAGAAAACAGACTTCGGTCTGTTTTTTTGATAGTTGTGATAAAGAAAGCTGACAAGGTGCATCAATGATATAAATAGATGAATTGACGTCATTTTATTTGTATATGCTTTGACTTATAAAATGATTTTTGTGTAAGGATGTTTTGTGACAATTTATTTATTTAAGTACAAAATTATAAAAAGAATGATATAATAAGAACATGAGAAAAATTGGGAATAAGACGACAACAAAATTATTGAATATACTTCAGATGCAGGTTACTTTTTTAGTCTGTCTGGCCGTCATGCTTTTCGTCGTTAATTTTATCGCCTATCCGATACAGATCGAAGGGAAAAGCATGGATCCGACATTGCATGATCAGGACTTTGGATTTTCAAGCATCCTGTCGTTAAAAACGCAGGGAGTGGAACGATTTGACGTGGTTATCGTGAAGGTTGACAACGAATACTGGGTCAAGCGTGTAATAGCACTTCCGAAAGAAACGATTTCCTGTAAAGATAACCAGATATATATCAACGGAGAGCCTATTCAGGAAGATTTTCTTGATGAAGAATACGTCCGGCAGGAAATTGAAGAACATGGTTTTTTTACGAAAGATTTCAGTGAAATTACGCTTAAGGACAATGAGGTCTTTCTGATGGGCGACAATCGTGTGCATTCGCTGGATTCCAGAATCGTAGGACCGTTTGATATGAGTCAATTGATTGCGAAGGATATATTTATATTGTGGCCTTTTAACCATGGAAAGGTTGTGAAGTGATGGAAGAAAAAAATTTTGATGTAAAAAAAGAAGTTTTTGATTTTTTGAAACTTCTTGTTTTTTGGTTTTTGGTATTTATGGTGGTTACTCGATTTATCGTCAATCCGATTCAGGTCATCGGTAACAGCATGTATCCGACATTGAAGGATAAAGAAAGAGGTTTTTCAAGCATTATTTCCAGGAATTTCGAGATTCACCGTTTTGATATCGTTGTTGTAGAGGCTAAGGATAACAGTGCGGATCACTGGGTAAAAAGGGTCATCGGTTTGCCGAATGAATCCATTGAATGTCGTGATGATGTGATCTATATCAATAATGAACCGATTGAACAGGATTTCTTAGATGCTGAATATGTAGCAAGTGAGGTAGCAGCCTATGGAAGGCTGACCGAGGATTTTGGCCCTGTTACCTTAGGGGAAGATGAATATTTTCTAATGGGAGATAATCGTCAGCATTCCACGGATTCAAGGGTTGTCGGAGCTTTTCACAAGGATGAAATTACGAGTGTGGGCATTTTTATCTATTACCCGTTTGATGAATTTGGGGTAAAATAAATGATTAGAGTCAAATATGAAATCACAGCGGAAGATTTTTTTAAGATGAGAAGATCTGTCGGCTGGCGGGATATTGGTATCACTCAGTTGAAGAAGGCTCTTGACAATACGATGATAACACTCGGACTTTATGATGATCACAAGATCATAGCGATGGGAAGATTGGTCGGTGATTTTTCCTGTAAAGGAATGTTGACAGATATCATCGTTGATCCGAAATATCAAAGAAAAGGATATGGGAAACAGATCGTATCGGAAATCTTGACGCTTTGCAAAAGCCGGTTGGATCAGGGCGATAAGATATGTATAGAAGCAAATCCGACGGCCGGCAACAGATTGTTTTATATCCATTGCGGATTTGAATATGATCCAAAAAAGCAGGAGGGTGTCTTTCTTTGGATAGAGAATGTATAAAAAGAGGAAGTGAATCATGGGCGAAAACAGAATAAATATCAACTGGTTTCCGGGGCATATGACCAAAGCTAAAAGGGAAATGCAGGAAAAATTGAAAATGGTGGATATGGTGGTAGAGTGTCGTGATGCCCGTATTCCCAATGCATCTAAAAATCCTTTATTAGAAGAGCTGATCGCACATAAGCCACGTTGTATCATCCTGACCAAGACAGATAAGGCGGATCCTAAGGAAACGGAAAAATGGATTTCCAGCTTAAAAAATGAAACGACAAAGGTCTTAGGCTGTAACATATTAAAGGATAACATGACGCAGATATTAACTTTTGCCAGTAAGGAAATCATGGCTTCATTTATCGAAAGACAGAAAAGAAGAGGGATCAATCCAAGAGCCATCCGTATCATGATCGTGGGTATTCCCAATGTCGGCAAATCGACATTAATTAATCGAGTTGCTAAGAAAAAGGCTGTTGTCACAGCGGATCGTCCGGGAGTGACGCGTTCGCTGCAGTGGGTAAAGATCAATAAGGATCTTGAATTATTAGATACACCGGGAGTTTTGTGGCCCAAGTTTGAAGATGAGAATGTAGGTTTGTGTTTAGGTATCAGCGGTGCCATCCGTGATGAAATCTTACCTATGGGGGAAATCTTCATGTTTGGTTTAAAATATTGTATGGAGTATTATCCGCAGTATCTGATAAGCCGCTATGAAATTGAATTAAGTGATGATCCATTGGAAAATTTACGGCGTATTGCCAGAAAACGCGGGTGCGTTAAAACAGCCAATGAGCTGGATGAGGAGAAGGCAATGAATCTTTTCATCCGTGAAGCCCGTGATGGATTGATTGGCCGGATCAGCTGGGAGCGAAGCGATGGAAACAGCGAATGAATATGAAAAACGCTGGTGGCAGGATGGAAAAAAATATGTCATCGGCATGGATGAAGCAGGTCGAGGGCCGTTGGCGGGACCGTTGGTAGTGGCAGCCGTCTGTTTTGAAGCGGGTTATCACCATGAGGGAATCTATGATTCAAAAAAGGTCAGCGAAAAGAAGCGGGAAGAAATGTTTCAGATCATTATACGTGAAGCGTTAGAGTACCATATCAGGATCGTAAGTACGCAAGAGATCGATCAATTAAATATTTATCGGGCAACACAAAAAGCGATGGAGGAGCTCGGACGTGAATTTACATATGCAGATGGGATCCTGACGGATGCGATGCCGCTGCATCATATGTCCTGTGAGGTCTGTGATATCATCAAGGGTGATCAGAAAAGTGTCAGTATTGCCGCTGCCAGTATTTTAGCCAAGGTCGTCCGTGACCATATCATGAAGGGCTATGATCTTTTATACCCGGAATATGGTTTTGCGAAGCATAAGGGATATGGTACGAAGCAGCATCTGGAGGCTATTGAAAAATATGGTATATTAGAGATCCATCGTCAAAGTTATGGACCGGTTGCGAAACAAAAAATAAAACAATTACAATTTTTTTAGGAAAAATCACCTTTTCATGCATATATAAGAGTAGAGGTGGTTTTTTTATGAGAGAACAGATTTTATATTATGCATTAAAATATCGTGGAGAATATGCTTCGATGCATCGGGCGATCATGCGTGATGAAACATGGAAAAAAGTCCGTTGTGACCAGCAATATCTTACGATATTGGATGAAGAATATCCCAAGGAGCTTTTTCTTTTGGAATATCCTCCTTATATTCTTTTTTATGAAGGTGATCTTACACTTCTTAAATATCCTAAGGTATGCGTGATCGGTTCAAGAAACTGTTCCGGATATGCTCATAACGGCTGTCATGAATTGATTCGTTCACTGGATGCACATACGGTAATCGTCAGCGGGATGGCTAAGGGAGTCGATGCTTTGGCACATCAAAGTGCCCTTAAGCTGAATTACAGGACGATCGGTGTTATCGGCTGTGGCTTGGATAAGAGTTATCCGAAAGAAAATGCCTGGCTGTATGAAAAAATGAAAAGCAGTCAATTGCTGCTGAGTGAATATCCGTCAGGTACGCTGCCGCTTGCCCATCATTTTCCTTGGCGTAATCGGATCTTAGCGGCCCTGGGAGAGAAATGTTATGTCGTTGAAGCCAGAAATAAAAGCGGAACGATGATCACGGCGGATTATGCCCAGTCATTGAATAAGGAAGTCATTGCGTTTCCATATCGTTTTGATGATGATTTTGGCATGGGCTGTAATTGTCTGATCGAACAGGGAGCGGGTATTTTTATGAAGGAAAGATGAAAAGTGTTGACAAAAAGAAAAAAACAAGAATAATAATAAAGAAGTGAGTGTGATAAAAATGAAAAAACTGGTAATTGTGGAATCCCCATCAAAATCAAGAACGATTGAAAAATATTTAGGAAATGACTATAAGGTCGTTTCCAGCAAAGGACATATACGCGATTTAGCGACAAGTGGTAAGGGAGGACTGGGAATTGATATCGAAAACAATTTCACACCGACCTATGTGATCAGCAAAGATAAAAGAGAAACGGTCAAGGAATTAAAGGAAACAGCAAAGAAATGTTCTGAAATCTATCTGGCAAGCGACCCTGACCGTGAAGGAGAAGCGATTGCGTGGCATCTGGCAGAGGTGCTGGAGGTCGATAAGGATCAGAAAAACCGTGTTATCTTCAATGAAATTACGAAGAATGCGGTAATCGATGCCTTTAAATCACCACGTACCATTGACATGGATCTGGTGAAAAGCCAGGAAACGCGGCGCATGCTGGATCGCATCATCGGTTTTAAGCTTTCAGGACTTCTGAAAAATAAGATCAAATCAAAAAGTGCCGGACGTGTACAGTCTGTTGCGCTGAATCTGATCGTTGAAAGAGAAAAAGAGATACAGGCGTTTAAAAGTGAGGAATATTGGACGATCGATGCTTTGATTACGAAGGGTCATAAGAAATTCAAGGCTTCTTTAAATAAAATTAACGGTAAAAAAGTAAAGATCCAAAATGAAGAAGAAGCAAAAGCGATCGAGGAAGCCTGCAGCGGTGATTATGTCATCACTAAAATAGAAAAAAAGGTAAAAAAGAAACAGCCGCGACTTCCGTTTATTACTTCAACGCTTCAGCAGGAGGCTTCTACCAAGCTGAATTTTTCCAGTAAGAAAACGATGAGCATTGCCCAGAAGCTTTACGAAGGTATTTCCATTAAAGGAAACCATGAAGGTTTGATCACATATATGCGAAGCGATTCAACACGTCTGAGCGATGTGTTCGTAAAGGAAGCCTTTGACTATATTGAAAAAGAATATGGAAAGAAATATGTAGGAAAGGTACATCAGAAAAATAATAAAAATGCGCAGGACGCACATGAAGCTATTCGTGTGACGCATATTGACTATACGCCGGAGTCGATCAAGGATGATCTGACCAATGACGAGTATAAGCTGTATAAGCTGATCTATGCACGTACCATCGCTTATCTGATGGCACCAAGCTTAAGCGACAGCGTAAGCGTAACGATTGAAAATGCAGGTCATGAATTCAATGCGTCAGGCTCGGTATTGACTTTTGACGGTTATTTGAAAGCTTATAGGGATTATGAACAGAATAAGGATGAAGTGCTTCCGGAAATGAGCGAGCAGGAAATCCTAAAGGATGTTTCTTTAGACAGAAAACAGCATTTTACAGAACCGCCTCTGCGTTATTCCGAGGCACGTCTGATCAAGGAAATGGAAGAAAAGGGAATCGGACGTCCAAGCACTTATGCTACGATCATCGATACGATCCAAAAGCGTTTATATGTAGAGCTGGTGAAAAGCAATGAAAACAGTAAGACAAAGGTCTTTATTCCGACAGAGCAGGGTATTTTGACGGATGCCAAGCTTCAGGAATATTTCTCCAGCATCATCAATGTTTCTTATACGGCAAATATGGAAAAAGATCTGGATGAGATTGCCGAGGGCAAAAAGGAAAGTGTTACTGAATTAAGAGAATTTTATGATAAATTCGTACCGCTTTTAGATGAAGCCTATGAAAAAATGGAAAAGGTGGCCCCTCAAAAGACAGGGGAGCTGTGTCCGGAATGTGGCAGTGAGCTTGTTTATCGCAATGGAAAATATGGACGCTTTATTTCCTGCAGCAATTTTCCTGCCTGCAAATATACCAAAAGTGAAAACGAAGAAGAGGTTCGCTCAGAGGAAACATGTCCTAACTGTGGCAGTCCGATGGTGATGAAGAAGGGCCGCTATGGCAGCTTTTTAGCCTGTTCCAATTATCCGGAGTGCAAAACGATCAAAAAGATCAATGCGCCTAAGGAAGAACCAAAGCCAACAGGAGAGATGTGTCCGGAGTGCGGCAAACCGCTTATCGAACGTAAATCGAGATATGGAACGACCTTTGTCGGCTGCTCAGGCTTTCCAAAATGTCGTTATATAAAGAAACAGCCGAAAAAGAAAAAAGGTGAAGAAAATGAATAGTGTCAAGGTAATCGGTGCGGGTCTTGCCGGATGTGAGGCTACATGGCAGCTTGTGAAGCGCAATATTCCTGTGACCTTGATCGAAATGCGGCCTGAAAAAAGTACACCGGCACATAAAAGTGCTTATTTCAGTGAGCTTGTCTGCAGCAATTCGCTGCGCAGCAATGAACTGACAAGTGCGATCGGACTTTTGAAAGAAGAGATGCGTCAGTTTGATTCTTTGATCATGCAGGCCGCTGAAAAGCATCGCTTGCCGGCGGGAAGTGCTTTAGCGGTCGATCGTGAAGCATTCTCAAAGGAAATTACACAGCGTTTGAGCGGGCATCCGCTTGTTACGATCGTTCATGAAGAAGTATGTGAGATTCCAAAGGGTCCTTGTATCATTGCTACCGGTCCTTTGACGAGCGATGCTCTTTCAAAAAGTATCCAGGATCTGCTTCAGGAAGAAGAATTCTATTTTTATGATGCGGCAGCACCGATCATTGAAAAGGATTCGATCGACTTTACAAAAGCCTACTATAAGTCACGCTATGATAAAGATGAAGCAAGCTATATCAACTGTCCGATGACAAAAGAAGAGTTTGAAGCTTTTTATCAAGAAGTGATCCATGCGGAATGTGTCAAGATGCATGAATTTGAAGAAGAAAAATATTTTGAAGGCTGCATGCCATTTGAGGAAATGGCCAGAAGAGGCGAAAAGACACTTTTATTCGGACCGATGAAGCCGGTAGGTCTGGAAACGGATAAGATCAAGCCGTATGCAGTCGTTCAGCTCCGTCAGGATAATGCTGCTGCTTCTTTATATAATGTCGTTGGTTTTCAGACACATTTGAAATGGCCGGAACAGAAAAGGGTATTATCAATGGTTCCGGGTCTTGAAAATGCCCGTTTTGCCCGCTATGGAGTGATGCATCGCAATACGTATATCTGCTCACCTAAGGTATTGAAAGCGACTTATGAGTGCAAGCTGAGAGATGATTTATTTTTTGCCGGCCAGATGTGCGGTGTGGAAGGATATATCGAATCTGCTGCCAGCGGATTGCTGGCGGGCTTGAATATGGCCAATCGTATTCACGGAAGGGAATGTGTGATCCTGCCGCCAAGCTGTATGATGGGAGCCATGGCGCATTATATCACACATACGCATCCTAAATACTTTCAGCCGATGAATGCTACTTATGGCATCATGCAGTGTCTTTCTAAGACGAATAAGCATAATAAAAAAGAAGTGCTTGCAAAGCAGGCATTAGATATCATAAAAGAGAAGAAGGCATGCTTCGATGAATGAATGGATTCATAAATTTCTCGATTACATCGCTTCGATCAATACAGACAGCGAGCATACCAGAGATGCCTATCAGCGTGATTTGAATCATTACCAGAGCTTTTTGGAAAGAGAACAGATCGGCTATGATCAGGCAGACCGTCAGATCATTCTAAACTATATCACTTATTTGCGAATGGAATGTCATTTGAAAAATTCATCGGTCTTGAGAAAGATATCGACCGTCCGTTCATTTTATCGCTATTTAAGTGAATATCATGGATTGGAAACAAATCCCTTTGCATTGATCAAATTGGGAAAAAAAGAAAAAAAAATACCGGAATTTCTTTTCTATGATGAAATGGATGCCTTATTAAACAGCATTCCCCTTGATAACGATGAAGATATTCGCAACCGTGCCATGTTTGAGATCATGTATGCCTGTGGCTTACGTGTCAGTGAGGTCGTTTCTTTAAGAGTTGATGATATCGATCTCAATGACCATGTTTTGCGGGTCATCGGAAAGGGAAGCAAAGAAAGGATCGTTCCTTTCTATGATGAAGCCGGTGATTTCTTAAAGCTGTATTTAAATCAGGTACGTAAAAAATGGTGTGATGAAAAAGAGCGCATCTGTTTTTTGAATTTGAAGGGAAAGCCTCTGACGACCCGTGGTGTTCAATATATCTTAGATAAGGTCGTTTTAAAAAGCAATCTGCTTCTCAAGGTACATCCTCACATGTTTCGTCATTCATTCGCAACCCATCTTCTCGATAATGGAGCGGATCTCAGGGTGGTGCAGGAGCTTTTGGGACATTCCTCACTTTCAACGACCCAGATTTATACGCATGTATCGAGAGAGCATTTAAAAAATACATATGAAAAAGCTTTTCCTCGCAGATAGCTGACAATAACGCTGAAATTCCTATGAAATCAATAAAAACGCTTGTTTTTCAGGCGTTTTTATTCTATAATAAACAAGCGCAAAGCGCAAAATACACACATCATGGATTCTCTGATCCGTGCCTTAGTCCCGAAGCAGGTTGATGATGATAGGTTATCAGAGATATGAAATGATGGAGGAAAAACGGAGGAAAAGTATATGGCAGTCATTTCAATGAGAAAATTATTGGAAGCAGGTACTCATTTCGGACACCAGACTCGCAGATGGAATCCGAAGATGAAACCAAACATTTATACATCAAGAAACGGTGTATATATCATTAATCTTGAGAAAACTCAGGAACAGATCGAAGAAGCTTACAACAAGCTGAATCAGATTGCGGCTGAAGGCGGAAAGGTACTTTTTGTCGGTACGAAGAAGCAGGCTCAGCAGATCGTGATGGAAGAAGCTTTACGTTCAGGCTCATTCTATGTTAATCAGAGATGGCTTGGAGGACTTCTGACAAATTTCAGAACGATCCAGAAGCGTGTAAAACGTCTGATCGAAATCGAAGAAATGGAAGCAAACGGTTCTTTGGAGGTTTATCCTAAGAAAGAGGTTGCCCAGATCAAGAAGGAAAAAACAAAATTAGAAAATTCATTAGGTGGAATCAAGGAAATGAAGAAGCTTCCAAACGCTTTATTCGTGATCGATCCTAAGGAAGAACATAATGCTGTTGCGGAAGCCAAGAAATTAGGCATTCCTGTATTTGCGATGGTAGATACGAACTGTGATCCTGAAGTGGTTGACTATGCAATCGCTTCAAATGATGATGCTGTCCGTTCGATCAAGCTGGTTGTTGAACTGATGGCAGATGCAATCGTAGAAGCTAAGGGCGGCTTGCTGTCAGTAGCTCGTCAGGTTGAAGAAGAACCGGATGTTACGATGGCAGATGTAATCGTGAATGTAGAAGAACAGATTGCTGAAAATGAAAGACGTCGTCGTCAGAAGAACGAAGAAAGACGTGCTCAGCAGGCACAGCGTCGTCCTTACAACAGAGATGCAAAAAGAGGCGGACGCTCATTCGCAAGAAAAGAAAAGGAAGAGGTTGCAACTGAAGGAACAGTTGCTGAACCGGTAGCTGAAGCAAACGAAGTGAAAACTGAAGCAGAAGCTGGCGAATAATAACAGGAGGAAAAGCAAATGGCAATTACGGCACAAGATGTAAAAGCGTTAAGAGAAAAAACAGGTGCAGGAATGATGGACTGTAAAAAGGCCCTGACTGAATGCGACGGTGATATTGAAAAGGCCAGTGAATGGCTGAGAGAAAAGGGTATCGCAAAGGCTGCTAAGAAGGCCGGACGTATTGCTGCGGAAGGAGCTACTCGTGTAGCTGTTGACAACAATACAGCCGTTATCTTTGAAGTCAATTCAGAAACAGATTTTGTTGCGAAAAACGAACAGTTTTTAGCGCTGATGGATACGATCCAGAATTTATTGCTGAAAAACAAGCCAGCTACTGTTGAAGAAGCAATGGCTGCTAGTATGGATGGCAAGACATTGGAAGAATTAGTTACCGATGCTACGGCAACGATCGGTGAAAAGATCACTTTCAGAAGATTCAAGATCGTTGAAAAAACAGATGCTGATGTATTTGGTGCTTATATTCACATGGGCGGCAAGATCTCTGCTTTAACTGTTTTAACAGGTACAAATGATGCAGCAGTAGCAAAAGATGTTGCAATGCAGGTAGCTTCTATGAATCCGCAGTATGTTTCCCGTGAGGATATGCCTCAGGAAGCTATTGAGAATGAAAGACATGTCCAGATGGAAATCTTAAAGAATGATCCTAAGCTTTCCAGCAAGCCTGAAAAAGTACTTCACGGAATCGTTGAAGGAAGACTTACAAAGTCACTTCAGGAAATTTGCTTAGTTGATCAGGTTTACTTTAAGGAACCGGATCTGAAGGTTGGCCAGTATGTGAAGAATCACAATGCAAGCGTGAAGTCTTTCGTACGCTATGCTGTTGGTGAAGGTATTGAAAAACGTCAGGAAAACTTTGCTGAAGAAGTAATGTCACAGATCAACGGATAATTGAAAAACCTATGCTGATGCATAGGTTTTTTTATATACATGATTGAATAATCGCTATATTATGATATAATATTAGTAATCATTCTCAAAATGAAAGAAGAATGAGAATATGGAAAGGAAGAATGACTATGTGGATGTGTTCGATTTGCGGCTATGAATATGATGGTGAAGATTTTTTAAGCAATGAGGATGATTATGTTTGTCCTTTATGTGAATCAAAGAATTCATATCGTGACAGAGATATGAATTCGGAAATCGAAATGGCTGTAAGAGAATTTAAAAATAATGAGTAGAGCTGCTTAGGCAGCTTTTATTTTTTTTAAAAGAATAAATTCATGGATACCAGATGATTTAAACTGTGATATAATGAAACAGGAAAGAAGGTGTTTGTATGTCTCCTGAGCCCTTAGGCCCTGATCGAAGTAGAATGAAGAATAAAACAGGAGATATGCAAGACTATCTCCTGTAAAAAGGGAGGTAGGAAATATGATTGAATTCTACAAGACTTTTAATAATGTAACTAAAAAAATAGCAGCACCTGAAAAAGGCTGCTGGATCAATGTCGTACATCCGAGTACAGAGGAAACAGAATATCTGGTCAATGAAGTTAAGGTCCTTCCTGAATTTGTCAAGGCTTCTTTAGATGAAGAAGAAAGCTCACACGTGGATTATGATGAAGATGAAGGCCAGACGCTGGTGATCGTGGATTATCCGAATGCTGATGATGATCCAAATAACAAGACGCTGCTTTATACGACCTTACCGTTAGGTGTCGTCATCATGAAGGATTATATCGTAACGATCTCGCTTCAGGAAAATCTCAATATAGAGGATATGGCTGAAGGCAGGATCAAAGGAATGAACACAGAGCTCAAGACACGTTTTCTGCTCTTGCTGCTTTTGAGGATTTCCCAACGTTATCTGATTTATCTTCGTCAGATCGACCGTGAATCCTCACGAACAGAAAGAAAGCTTCATCAGTCAATGCAGAATAAGGAATTGATCCAGATGCTGGGACTTGAAAAATCACTGGTATATTTTTCCACTTCTCTGAAGTCAGATGAGGTTACTCTGAATAAGATCATGCGTGGCAAGCTGATCAAAATGTATGAGGATGACCAGGATCTTTTAGAAGATGTCATGATTGAAATTCATCAGGCAGTTGAGATGTGTAATATTTATTCAAATATCTTGTCAGGTACCATGGATGCTTTTGCTTCGGTCATTTCCAATAACTTGAATATCGTTATGAAAGTGCTGACGGTCATTACGATCGTTATGGCAATTCCAAATATCATTTTCAGCTTTTATGGAATGAACGTTGAAGGGCTTCCTGTGGCACAGTGGTGGTTTCCGACCCTTCTGGCAGTGATTGCCTGTCTGATTGCCACATGGATCTTTAAGAAAAAGGATATGTTTCATTAAAAACTCCGCACTCTAATGCGGATTTTTTATATATTTAAGAAGGATCTCTTTTTGATTGAGGGAAGGATCATCAAGCACCAGATCCGTGCATTGATGCAGGGCTTCCTTGATTTGTTTTCCTTGAAATCCCAGTTTGATGAGATCATTTCCGTCCACAGCCAGCTTTTCTAAATAATCATGCTGCCCGATCATCTGATGAAACAGTGTAAGATCCATTTGCTTGAAAAGCAGGATCTTTTCACTAAGCTCAATTCCATTATCGTAGATCAAGTGCCGCAGCCTGCGTGGATCGTTTGAAAGGGAAATCTTCTTATATTCGACAAGCGTTACGACCTGTCGGATCATTTTTTTTGAACAATGCCAACTTTTTAAGATCTTCTTTGCATATGAACTTGAAAAGAAAAGACAGGCTATCTTACATTCAAGATCATGCGGGCAGACTTCAAGAGCATCTGATATCGAAGAATGGGCATGAATATTAAAATAGGGAAACAGATGATAATAGACAAGAATCGGATAAGGATTTTTTTCTTCAACCATCAAAATCTGTTTCAATTCATCGACCTTACGTTCGATAGAAATAGCATCTAAAAGCGGAAGAGATTGAAACAGGGCTTTTTCTGTTTCTTTTTCGATCGTAAAATTTAAAGAGTATGCAAAACGGATCGCTCTCAAAATGCGCAAAGCATCTTCCTGAAACCGTTTTTTAGGATCGCCGATACAACGGATGGTCTTATGTTTCAGATCGTCAAGACCATGATGCTCATCGATCAGATGTCCGTTTGTATCACAAGCAAAAGCATTGATCGTAAAATCCCGGCGTTTTAGATCTTCATGGAGAGAGCGCGTAAAGGCAACCTTTTCAGGAATACGGTGGTGAAGATAATTTTGTTCGATTCTAAATGTCGTAATTTCGATATGATGATGCTGGTTGATGATCGTAAGGGTTCCGTGGCGGATGCCTGTTTCGATGATCTTGTATTCTCCTAGTATTTTTTTCATTTCTTCAGTGCTGGCAGCAGTGGCGGCATCATAGTCATGAACCTTTTTGCCTAAAAGAAAATCACGGATACAGCCTCCGACATAATAGGTTTCATAATGTTCGCTCAGCTTTTGAATCACTTCCTGAATCGGCTGAGGCACTAAGAGTTGCAAAGTTTTCATCTTAGCTTTATTATAAATTGGAAAGGAAGAGGTAACAAGAGAATGTTGAAAAAAGTTGTAGATATTGCTCATGATATATTGCTTGAGGGAATGGATGAACAGAGTATTGCTGTTGATTTTACCTGTGGTGGCGGTCATGATTCATTATTTTTAAGTCAGCATGCTTTATATGTGCATAGCTATGATATTCAAAAGGAGGCTCTTGATGATGCGAAAAAGCTCTGTCATCAGGCCAAGAACATAAGTTTTCATCATAAAAGCCATTTATATTTTGATGAAGATGTGGAGCGGTTTGATCGAGGAATCTTTAATCTGGGATATTATCCCAAGGGTGACAGAAGCATCACGACACAGGCCCATGAGGTGCTGGAGGCTATAAAAAAAGCACTTGATAAGCTTAACCATGGCGGTAAGATCGTCATTGTCTGCTATCCGGGTTTTGAAGGCGGTAAGCTGGAAGCCGAGCAGATTGAAAAAGCACTTGCTGGTCTTGAAAGCAAGTGGTATGATGTTTATCGCTTTGGCTTGTTAAATCGACATCAGGCACCATATCTGATAGGAATTGAAAAGCATTAGGGGGAAGAAGTATGAATCAGGAAAGACAAATGTCACAGTCGATGCCGCTGGCAATCATGCTGACGCTTGCGGGAGGCTTTCAGGATGCCTACTCTTATAATAGTCGTGGGCATGTATTTGCGAATGCCCAGACAGGAAATATCGTTTTATTTGCTCAGAATCTGATGAGCGCCCAGTTTGATCAGGCGTTGCATTATCTTGTGCCGGTGCTCGCTTTTATGATTGGAGTCTATGTCAGTGAAAGGATCCATCATAAATATAAATATTCACAAATGCTGCATTGGCGACAACTGATTCTTTTCAGTGAGGTTTGCCTGCTTATCATAGCTGGATTTATAGAATCAGATATGGCTGCTAATATTTTATTATCTTTTGCTTGTGCCATGCAGGTGCAAAGCTTTCGCAAATTTAAGGGAATCATGTATGCGACCACGATGTGCATCGGCAATATGCGCAGTGCGACAGAAATGCTGTGCCAGTACCATATCAGTCAAGATGAAGAAGTGAAAAGGAAAAGCTATCGTTATTATCTATTGATCCTTATTTTTGCACTGGGAGCCGGTTTAGGGGCTTTAAGTTCATGGCAATGGGGAAATCATTCCATTTGGATAGCGGCCTTATTTATGATGCTGGGGGTCATTCTGATGTTTGTTCGAGAGAAAAAAGAAGAAGAATAAAAAAATTTAAAAAAATTAGCACTCTACTATTGTTATTACAGCGTAGCTTTTGTCTTAGTTCATAGAGTGCCGTAAAGTGCTTATTTACAGGCTTTTTACGGGTTTTATGAATTTATCACATTTCATCAAAAATCGTCAATATACAAAAATTTGGTGTCAAAATTGGTGTCAAATAACCTTGATTTGAGATTTTGATGAGCAACACATCAGTATAAAAAATTGAATATTTTATAGATTATGGAACGCCTAAAATGACGTTCCTTTTCTATTTCCAGCCGTTCTTATTGGACGGCTATTTTATTACCCAAAATGAAAGGAGCATTAGATTTATGAAAAAGACATGGAAACGATTGTGTACGGGCTTCTTAGTTCTTGCAACTGTCGTTACTGCTTTACCGACTACACCTGTCCATGCAGAAAGTAAGCAATACTGGACGGAAAGTGCAGAGCGTGTCGGTATCATTGAAAAAGTAATGAATGACGGTTCTATCGGTTCGACATTCAATGAGGGCTATATGAAAGTCGAGGGCGAAACTGCCTATTGTATTGACATCAATACAGATTTTAAGAACGGCTACAAGACCAGAGCTGACGCAAGCTCACGCATGAGTGCCAACCAGATTTCAGATGTGGCGTTATCCTTAGAGTATGTCAAACAGTATGGCGAAGCTCACAAGGAACTGAATTACAAACAAGTCTATCTGTTGGAACAATGTGTAGTTTGGCAAAGATTGAGCGTACATCTTGGCTGGCAATGTGATAACGTGCGAGCTTCTTATGATGAAATTCCAAAGGCAACGCAGGACGAAGTTTTCGCTGGTGCAAGAACTTTTGTCAAAGAAAATAAAGGACGCTATGAATGTGGCGGTTATATCTACTCTGGCGAGGGACAGGAATTAGGACAATTCTGGGCGAAGCTGAATGTCGGAAATGCGAAACTGCAAAAGACTTCCAGTAATAACAGCATTACAGACGGTAATGGGAATTACTATATTTCTGGTGCAACCTATGGTGTCTTTTCTGATAAGGACTGTACGAAACAGCTTGCCACCCTTACGACTGATGGAAACGGAAATACAGATGTTGTAGAGGTAACGGCTGGCACAGTCTATATCAAGGAATTATCCGCACCAGCAGGATATAAAGTGGATAAAACTGTATATTCCTTAAAGGTTGAAGCTGGAAAGACAGCAACATTGAAAGTATCTGATACGCCAAAAGTAACGGACACTTTGATTGAGCTTTTCAAGATTGATATGGAAACACAGAAAGACAATCCGCAGGGGAACGCTTCTCTAGCAGGTGCGGAATTTACATGGAAGTATTATGCTGGCTTCTACAATAAAGGAAATCTCCCTGCCGAAGCTACTCGTACATGGGTTACAAAGACAATCGCTGAAACAGACAGCGACGGGAGAACTCATTACATCACAAAATTAGCGGACGCATACAAAGTATCTGGCGACAACTTCTATATGCAGGACGGTAAGGCGGTTCTTCCACTTGGGACGATAACCGTAGAAGAAACAAAAGCTCCAAACGGCTACCTGCTTGACGGTGCATATATGCAGGCTGGCGATAAGTCCGAACAAATAAAAGGCTTATACCTTACACAGATTACCGAGGACGGAGACCTTGCCGTATTATCTGGAAGTAACCAGTTTTCCGTATCAGATAAGGTTATCCGTGGCGGTGTCAAAATTCAGAAACGAGATTTAGAAACAGGCGATACAAAGCCACAAGGAAGTGCCACTTTGAAAGATACTGCTTTTGACATCATTTCATTAAATGATAATGCGGTATTGGTTGAGGGCAAGTTATACAAGAAAAATGAAGTGGTAAAAACAATTCGTACAGATATTGAGGGTATCGTTTCTACTTCTTCTGACTTTTTACCTTATGGAAAC